>JALYYZ010000028.1 GCA_030945985.1 Chloroflexota bacterium | reverse complement strand
GCTCTCCTATGTGCCGCCCGGGCCTTGAGGCGCTTGCCGGTTACTGGGCTGTGCAGAGCACAACGGGTGTGCTCACCGAACCCGATTATATGCGTTTGGTCGAGCGGGCACGCCTGCGTATGGCGCTCCTCATCGGTGCCGACCCGTCAGAGATCGGTTGGGTGCAGAATACCTCTACTGCAATGAACCTGGTTGCCCACGGCCTGGACTGGCAGGCGGGCGACAATGTGGTCACCATCCAGGGGGAGTTCCCAGCCAATGTTTATCCCTGGCTTGGCCTCAAGCGCCTCGATGTAGAGACGCGTTTCGTGGAGCAGCGTAACGGCCGCGTCCTTGTCGACGATATAGCTGCGGCCATTGATGGGCGTACCAGGCTACTCAGCGTCAGCTTTGTGGAGTTTGCCACCGGCTTCCGTAACGACCTCGCGGCACTCGGCCAGCTATGTCAAGATCGGGGCATCCTGTTTAATGTGGACGCTATACAGGGCCTCGGCGCACTTCGTCTCAACGTCCACGGCATGGGTATACATTTCATGGGCGCGGGCGCTCACAAATGGCTGCTGGGTCCACAGGGTGTAGGCATGTTTTACGTACGCCGCGATGTGCTCGATCTGCTCCGGCCCATCACGGCAAACTGGTTCAGCGTTGTAGCCCGTGACGAACACCTCAACTACGGCCAGTCATGGGTGGACGCCGCCTCGCGTATAGAGGGTAGCACGTCCAACCTCAGTGGCCTTGTTGCCTTTGACGCAGTTCTCGGCATGCTTCACGAAGTAGGTATACCCTATATCGAAGGGCGTGTGCTCTCCTTGAACTCACGCCTGCTCGATGGCCTTGAGACCAGAGGTTACGAGATAGCCAGCTCTCGCCTGCCCGGCGAGTGTTCAGGTGTGGTCTGCTTCCGCGCTAAAGGCGACCCAAAGGATATACTTGCCAGGGCGCTCGCCGAAAAGATAGCGGTCGCTGTACGCGTGGGCGTTGTCAGGGTTTCTCCGCACTTTTATAATACAGAGGATGAAATAGATAGCTTTCTCGCACTGCTCTAATAAGCCCGTGGCACACCCTTGCCTCGATGTAAGGGGTCGTGAGGCTGGAGCCGGCAGCTTATAACAGGCACTTCTACCTGCCGGGTGGTCCGGCACACCGCCTTTAAGAAAGAAGGAAGAAATAGATATGGCGACAACTCCATCAAAAACATTGGACACATTCCCGAATCCACACCCGAATAATAATTACGAGATCGATATAGATTGTCCCGAGTTCACAGCGCTCTGTCCGATGACCGGACAGCCCGACTTCGCCGTTATACATATCAACTATAAGCCTGGTCCCAGGTGCGTCGAACTCAAGTCTCTGAAGCTATACATCTGGTCATTTCGTGACGAGGGTCATTTCCACGAGGATGTAACCAACCGCATCCTCAATGACCTGGTCGCAGCCCTGGACCCCAGGGAGATGACGGTGACCGGTGATTTCGGCGTGAGGGGAGGCATCAAGACAATAGTCACCGCGCGGCACAGCCTGTAGGAGCAGCCCTTTAGGTCGATAATGAGTGAAACAGGATAATGACGACATCATCCGATCTCTTCTCTCTTCCTGCCAGGTGCGGATCTTGGGAGGCTCGTGGAAAGAGAAACGTGTCCTAAAATAATAAACAATCAAAACCCGCAGGGTTTTGATTGTTTATTCTTCTCGCATACTCTGGTAGACATGAGCAGGGTGAGACTAATCAGCGATTGCAAGAGGGTTGAAGCTAGTCTGCCTGTCGTAGACATCCATACCTTCTTGACGCTTGAGGAAGCCAACCACCATGTAGGTGACAGGCGTAGCGACTACCTCGTAGGTGACCTTTATCAGCCACTGGGTAATTATTGCCGTAGTCAGATCCAGGTTAGGCAGGCCCGCAAACGCCAGCGTAATGAAGACCACCGAGTCGAGGCCCTCACCGATCAGGGTCGAGCCTATTGTGCGGCTCCAGAGCCACTTGCCCTCTGTGGCTACTTTCATGCGCGCCATTACGATTGAGTTGGCGAACTCTCCGATCAGGTATGCTATAAACGAGGCCAGCAATAATCTAGGTGTGAACCCCAGTATCGTGTTGTAGGCTTGCTGGTCTTTCCAGAAGGGCGCTGCGGGCCACAGCCCGGCTACCCATATGGCGGCTACAACCAGCAAGTTGCACATGAAGCCGAGCCAGATTACACGCCTGGCCGCCTTGAAGCCGTAGACCTCCGTTAGCACATCGCCAAATATATAGCTCAACGGGAATATGACAACCCCGGCGGGCACAAACCAATCGCCTACCGCAATCAGCTTAACCGAAATGATATTGGCAGCTACCAGGGCCGCAATAAACAGCCCTGCCAGAACAATGAACAAGGGCGAGTAGAAGGTCCTTCCATTCTCCATCTGCTTCACAGTGTAAACTCCATCAATCGTTAGGATAGCCATCCTGGTTTATTTTGCTAAAGGGTAATATAAAGCAAAGTGTCTACTTTGTATAGGCTTCTCCCAGAGGACTAAAGTTATGAATAAGAGCCCCGTGGGAACGAGAAATCGCTGGAATATTACCTGGATTTGCCATACCGTATCGAACTCATACGCGACGGCGATGGCTGGTTCGTATCGATCTCCGAACTCCCCGGCTGTATGAGTCAGGGGGATACAGAAGAAGCTCTGGAGATGATTCGGGGCGCCCAGCGGCTTTGGCTTCAGGTAGCTCTGGAGGATGGGGATCCTATACCTCAACCCGCCGCCGGTGAACATAGCTTTACAGGCAAGTTCAATGTGCGGGTTACCCGTGACTTGCACCGGGCGTTGGTGCAGAGAGCAGACGAGCAGGGCATCAGCCTGAACTTGTTTGTAGCAACGGCGCTAGCAAGTGTGGCAGGTGTGCCTTATAGTCGCAAACCCAGGTCTGGAGCGTCTGCTAGAAGTGTGACTCGCGAAGAAGGCCAAACGATCTGAAAAGCTAAGTTGTGTCCACTGGTCCCAGTTTCCATGCTATTATTTTCGACCTTTAGGAGATATTATAAGAAGGGTCGCGATCTGCAGAGACCTTGACAATCCGGCCGAGATAGTTTATATATATACTATTAGAGAGGAGAAGGGGTATGGAAACAGATCTCAAATCGAGTAACATTGCGGCCATGTGCAACAAATCGATCTATGCGTGGCTCCTCCTTGAACGCGTATATGATAAGATGCAACGGCACCTTATGACGCATCTGGGGCATTACGACCTCACCACGGCGCAGTATGATGTGCTGGCTCACCTCAGTGAGAGCCCAGGCATCACCCAGCAGGCTCTTGCCGAGCAGCTCCTAGTTACGAAGGGCAACATTTGCGGGCTTATAGATAGGATGTCTTCTCGCGGCCTGGTGGAAAGACGGTGCGACCCGGAGGACAGGAGGTCGAACCTCCTCTACCTTACGCCCGGTGGGCAGGCAATTGCTGAGGAGGCTGTGCCGGCCTACAGCAACTTCGTACGCGAGCATCTGGCCTCCCTCTCTGCTGCTGACCAGGCCGCCCTGTCGAGCATACTGGAACGTCTCGACCACGGCATAGACCACCATTAGACGTTTTTATATCCTCTTGAGAGGCCGATAGGCATCTGTTCCCTGAGAACCTCAAGAAGCTGTTGCAAGGCCAAACTGCGATAAGTGGTCCAACGTTCTATTTACAGCTCACCTTACGCATCGACGAGCGATCTTGTCCTGCTGACAGTTGCGGATGCGCATGAACGTGGCTCTTGCTGCGTAAGGTGAGTTACAGATCGAGAATTACAGATCGAGAAAAGGAGAGTGAAAGAAATGGCTACAAACTGTACACACTTGAACCAGCTCCGTGAAGTCACCCCGAGCGCTCAGGGTTGTGAGGAATGCCTCAAGACAGGTGATAGCTGGGTCCATCTGCGTGAGTGCCTGATATGTGGGCACGTCGGCTGTTGCGACTCTTCGAAGAATACGCACGCCACGAAGCACTTCCACGCCACCAACCACCCTATCATGCAGTCGTTCCAGCCGGGTGAAGATTGGCGCTGGTGCTACGTTGACAACGATTACGTTTAGCCTGTTTCGCAGGTATTGCATAGAAAGAAGGAGAACCCATGCGGTTCTCCTTCTTCTTTAGTCCGTCAGGTTGTCTATCTCAGGGTACGTTCGCACAAGAGGCTCGCACACAAGCATTTTTACAGGTACCTGTAGACCAATTCCTCGACACCTCTATGCACGCGGCGGGGGGGGTCTTTAGCTCCGTACCCCATATTGATAAGGGCATGCGGCTCTAACTCCCTGGGCAGGTAGAGGGCTGATCGAACAATGTCCGGGCAAAATAGCGGCGCGCACATCCAGCCTGTATCCAGTCCCAGGCTGTAGGCGCTCAACAGCATGTTCTGTATAGCGGCCCCGAGGCTCTGTATTGCCATTATTCTCTCGGCTTCCTGCCTGGCGGGATCGGGGTAGACGTGGCTCTGAGCCATGTAGAGGCAGGGTACTACAAGCACCGGGCTGCCCAGGATGCGTGCCTGTGACTTCCTCAGTCTCGATTCAACTATCTCGGCATTTTCACCGTCCATCTCCAGGTTGTGCCGCCAGTCCACTGCCATCTCTCCAGCCAGCTTCTCTTTCCACTCGGGGCGTGCGATAACCACAAATCTCCAGGGCTGTATACCATGAGGCGATGGCGCCCACCGCGCTGCCTCCAGCGTCTCCTCCACCAGCTCTCGCGGCACTTCTATATCCTTGTACTGCCTGACAACGTG
>JALYYZ010000407.1 GCA_030945985.1 Chloroflexota bacterium | reverse complement strand
GGTGTAAACAAGCCCCACCGCCGCACCGATTGCGGCCCCGGCAAGCGCGCCCAGCAGAGTCATACCTCTGCCTGTGCGCTTTCGCTTCTCTCTACGTGCCATGATGCTCGCCTTATAGCCTGGGCCTGCTCTGCGAGCCCATTACAAATCGTACGATAAATCCGAGCACAATGCCGCCCAGCAGCGCAGGCACGAAGTATAGCCTCGTTGTGCCTATCTCAGCCCAGGGACCCACTGACAAGCCCGAGAAGAGGAACCCGCCGAGGATACCGCCTACGATAGCGGCGCCAACGCCTCCCAGCCAGCCATAAGGCATTCTGCCGGGCACGATCAGGTCTATGACCCAGCCGATGACCAGGAGCATAACCAACATTACGATAAAACCAAAACAACCCATTTATTTAGACCTCCTTTTAGAGCCCTTACCCTTGCCCGGCCTATAACGCCAGCAGGAACGCCGCTATTGACATGACCGGCAGCAGCACAAGGCCCGCCAGCCACAAACCACAGCATCCACAGCCTGAGCCGCCGCCGGGCCTGCGTTGAAAGCCTATCTGTGTGAAACCTTTTTCCATTCGTTTCTCCCTCTAGCCGAGCGCCTTGCGTGCCTGGCCCGAATAGTTGTTTGCGCGGATTGCGCTATTTACAACGAAAGGCATGCCGATCTGTTATGCCGGACGGAAAATAAACTCTATGATTCTTTGCTGCTCTCTATCTGCTAGGCTCCCAGGCTCCGCACCCGTCTTTATTTGCAAAGGAGCAAACAAAAAGAGACCCCTGCAAGAGGTCTCTACTTATTCCAGTGTACAGTTCGGCTTGGCTCAGCCGAGCGCAAAGGCATTATCTGTGCGCCACTATGCTCTCAAGCAGAGGCACCGCCCCTCGACTGCGCGTTTCGGGCGGCAGCATAGGCACGACGCTGTAGAGCAGATAGGGCGCTGCTTTCATGAAAGTGGGGGCCAGCGCCGACTTCTCGTATGCGGCGTTGAACACCTGGGTGGCCGGTATCTGTGTGCTCAGGTTCGGCCTGATCTGGTTCTCCTGGTAGGGCACCCGCAATATGGTTACGACTATGCCGACCACCAGTATGCCTGTGAAGAAGCCGAGCAACGAGCCGATCAACTTATCGAACGCGGCCAGCCGCCCTTTGATCTCGACATGCCCGAAGAGGCTCAACATCAAGGCCAGCATAAGCACGGTGATAAGAACGTCGAGCGCGAGAAAGGAAACCAGGTCAATTGCGAAGTTCACGGTTATCTTCATCATCCCGGCTACCATTACCGCGAAGATACGGTAGTAAATTGATGCTAACAGAAAGCCGGTGTAGACCGAACCCATAACCATGAGCAGCTTCGGCACGCCGCCGTTCCAGCCGACATAGACGAAGGTCAGGAGCAATCCGATTATAAGGAGATCCAGATACGGAATAATATTGATCAGTTCGCGCATAGTAAAAAGCTCCGGGGCTAAGAGATTATCTCCCCTATATTCTAATGACAGGCTCCCTGCGTCGTAATAGGAGATAGGTCATATCGCGGTTAGACCAGGAGTCAGGGGTCGGCATAAGGGAGCGTCGGTCGGGCTTGCACTGGCGCTTTTCACCTGCAGCCGCGACTGCAGCCATGCCAGAGCTAAGTTCGCGCCTGCCAATTAGCAATTTTGTTCGTTTAATGTGGAAAACCCTATTGACACGAACATTGGTTCTATGCTATATTCAGCGTAAGTACCATAGGGAAGGCACAACCTTATGAGGATGCACACGGTTTGCTAGAGAGGAAGAGCAATTATTATGAAAAAGAAGAAATTGTCCGAGCGCCAGCGTTTTATCTTCACATTTATCGGCGAGTATCTTCGGGAGCATGGATATGCCCCTTCCATACGCGAGATAAAGGGTGAGGTAGAGCGCGCAGGGTTGGTGCGCACAGCCTCGGGGAACACCTCCACCTCAGTCGTGGACTACAACCTCAGGGCATTGGAGGAGGCCGGTTACATCAGGCGCGACCGCAACAAGTCGCGAGCCATAGAGCTCGTGGACACAAACGGGCGCGGCCGCAGCCACCAGGCTTTTTTCAATATACCTATTGCCCCCACGCCCATCGCCGCCGGTTCCCCCATACCCGTCCTGGAAGACCTCCAGATGACGCGGGGTGCCGATGACATGGTTGAGGTTACGGGTGATTTCCTGGGCCGCCACGCCTCGCATGTTGATCGCCTGTACGCGCTGCGTGTCAAGGGTACGTCAATGATTGACGCCCTCATCAACGATGGCGATATGGTGATCCTCGAAGCGCAGGAGACAGCCGAGAACGGCCAGACCGTAGCGGCATGGCTGAAAGCCGAGCAGGAAGCTACCCTCAAGAGGTTTTACCTCGAAGAGGGCCGTGTGCGCCTGCAGCCCGCTAACAGCACCCTGCAGCCTATCTACACCGACCCGGAGAACGTGGAAATAAAAGGCCGCGTGGTGGGTGTAATCCGCCGCCTGGACTAAATAGGCACTTAACAACTGAACAAAGGGTATGCCGTCAGGGCATACCTCACTTAGAGCACGCCGGCCTGGGCTTATGCCTATGGCCGGTTCGCCATCCATCCGCTTGATGAAGACCGGCCTGCGCTGCTTTTACGGAGGCAGCCTGGCCGGACAGTTAGAAAGTATTACACACTGGAAAGGGGGCAACGCATGGTCATACGAATACCAGGATCGCAAGGGCAAATGGGGCCTCAGCCGGGGCCAGACCCCGCCTGGGCGCGCTTCAACCGTGACTTCGAGGCTAAGCGGAGCGCTGTGCGTGTTCAGTCGCTCAAGCCGAACGTTACAGCTTACCGAGTGCTCGGCGCCGAGCCTCCCTTCCCTGGCCGCTCCGGCGGTATGCTGCCCGTTACGCGCAACAAGCACAACAGCAGCGTCTACGTAGCCTCCATGCACCGCTTCCAGGCTCGCGCCGCCGGCAATCGCCGTGTGCCGGTTATTGGAGAGATCGCCGCCGGCCAGTATGACGTGACGGTTGCATTCCAGGAGTACGATTGCCTTGACTACGAGGGGGGAGTGCTTGTTGACGCAGCCCTCTCACGCGACGGCGCTTATGCCTTGCGGGTGCGCGGCACATCTATGACCCATGTGGGTATCGAGCCGGGCGATATGGTGGTAGTGCGCCCGCAGAACTGGGCTGACGACGGCGACTTCGTGGTCGCGCACTTCAATGGCGAAGAGAACGGCGCGGGCGGCTCGGAAGGTATGGCTACCCTCAAGCGCTTCTACAAGCGCCGCGACCATATATTTCTGCAGTCGGCTACCGCTTCCACCGATCCGATCCGTCTTTTCCCCACCAGGCATGGCTCCGGCTCCTCTGATGCCGACCCTGTGCGCGTGCAGGGCGTCGTTACTATGGTGCTCAAAGCATAGCCCCGCAATTACTCTCTCTTAGATTTTCCAAGATTCACCGAGGTACTTTATGGCTCTGCGCGATATTCTTGATAAGCAGGCTAACAGAATCGAATATGTGCTGCACACCCACGGAATACGCACCCAGGTAGACGGCGGCAGATTGTCGCCCAGGCTCACCCATTTCCACCTGCAATTGCCCACCGGCGTGAGGCCGCAGCAGTTGTCGCCTTTCGTGCAAGAGATCGCTTCCGTTCTGGGCGTGCAATCATGCAGGCTGCAGTCGGGAGAGAGTGGCGTACATCTTGAGGTGCCACGTCCCGACCCTATGCCTGTGCGCCTCTTGCCTCTCGTGCAGCGAGTGGCCGATATTGTGCCGCCCGTTACCGCTACTCTTGGCCTCGACTGCGATGGTACTCCCCTCTTGCTCAGGCTCAACTCCCCCGATGTGGAGTCGGTCTTTATATCGGGTGCCCCACAGGCAGGCAAGAGCAGCCTGCTCAGGGGTATGGCTCTCTCCCTATCTTTGCACAACTCGCCCGACAGGGTGCGCCTTCTCCTTATCAGCCTGAGTGGCGACGACGCGGCCTTTGGCGGGTTAGACAGCCTGCCGCACCTGGCTTGCCCCACGGCAAACGGGCCGGTGGACGCTCTGCTAAACCTCCGTTGGGCCGAGCGCACTCTCAACCGCCGCAGCCAGCTCGATGCCAACGAGCTTACCTTTGACGATGGCGACGACGCTCTACTCGACAGCCTCTCGATGGGAGCTGAGGAGCCCGACCTCATAATCATGGTTGACGGCGCCGAGCGTATCGCCACTGCGGGTAACGTTCGCTTCCAGGCGGAGGTCCTGCCCCTGCTGAACCGCCTGCTGTCAGATGGGCCCCGATATGGCATACATCTGCTCCTCTC
>JALYYZ010000403.1 GCA_030945985.1 Chloroflexota bacterium | reverse complement strand
TATTCGGAGGGAGCCTGTGACCGTTCACCACTGTGCCGTTCATCGAACCTAGATCTTCGATGTAGAACTGCTCGCCATCCCGCTTCAACCGAAAATGTCTGCGCGAAACGCCCAGGTCGAGGCCGCCGTATGGACCGAGGTCTAAGTCTGGATAGCTGTTGCTTTGCGGGTCGCTACGGCCAACGATCAGCTCAGCTCTATCAGGTATGGAGATAGTAGCAGGCGGAGGAGGCGAGCTAACCACAAGTGAGGCTATGAGTTGCCTGGAAGGGGCCGGCGGCGGCGCTGAATACGCTCCACCCCCACTCATAGGAGCAGATGAATAAGAAGGCAGAGGCGGCACGCTTTGGGTCGGGGGGGAGGAAGGACTGTAAGAAGAAGGAGCCAACAGAGCAGCGCCGCAATTGTCGCAGAATGCCTCACCGGGCATAGCCGCTGCTCCACACACCGGGCAGGCCACAGCACCCATCGAACCCAGGGGGTTGTTGTTGGCTTGAGGCGCAGGTGGGGCACTGCCTTGCGCGCGTATGGGAGTCCCACAGGCGTCGCAGAAAGCCACCCCATCAGGTAATTCAACGCCGCAGTTCGGGCAATATATAGCCATTCCTTTTGTGCGCATAGCCATGTGGCGCTTATCGCGGCCCAGCTGTCAGCGCCACTAACCTCCTAGTCTTACTGTTTTGCCGCTTTCGAACCTGATAGTCTTGCGACCCTCCGGCGACATGGTTTTGCCTTTCTCAAGATTGTCAAGCTCTTGCTGCACCGTTGCAGCTAACTCGTGGTCTCCCTGGTTCAGCAGATGGGTAAGAGCTCCTTTGAGCTTCTGCGTGGCAGCGGGTACATTGCCTGCCTCGAGATCGTCCAATGCCCGCGTTTGCAGCTTGAACGCGCTCACCTTCTCAGCAAGATTCATCACTCTGGGATCGGGCGCAGGCACTGCCGATGGATCGTGAGAGTAGGTAAGTAACACATCGAGCGACGACCTCTCAGCGGTAACGCCCGTCCGAGGCACGTCGTAGTCAACATCGATCTGAGATATGCGGTAGGAACCTGCCGGTCGAGAGGGAACTACAAATTCCACCAGTACAGTCTGTCCATGTCCCTTCTCCAACTCACCAAGAGCGACAAGCAAACCACGATCGGCGGTGTTATCGGGGTTGAGACGCCCGATCAGCGGATGTACACGGTAGACATTGCGCACTTCCACTCCCAGAGCCGGGCGTATGTTCATAGAAACACGCTGTAGGGCCACCGCTTGCATCTGTTGCACGGTGCGAGTGAAATGCGTCCTTATCTGTTCGGCGGAAGAAATATAATCGGCATCACCGCCGGTACGGTGCCCTATTTCCTGCATGAGCTTGTCGTTCCAATCTTTGCCGATACCAAGGGCAGTTACTGGAATGCCCAGCTTGGCCGCGCCGTCGGCCTGCTCCAGGCAGCGCTTCTCTTTTTCCGTGATGCCATCAGTAAGGAGCACGAGCCTATTCACCTGAGCCTGCGCCGCCCCACCAGATCCGCTTGCGGGCATTTGCTTGCGCAGCTCCATTATGCCAGCCTCCATAGCGGGAGCCATATTGGTGCCGCCGTCTGCTGTAAGCCTGGCAACCCTACCTTTCAGTTCATCTCGTCTGCCCTGGGTACTGAGCTGCTGAGATGGAAAAGCTACCTCGACACGGTTGTTGAACGAAACAACAGCTATAAAATCTTGAGGTTGCAGCATATCCACAACGAGCGATGTGGCGTCTCGTAGACTCTCAATCTTCTGGCCGCTCATGGAGCCGCTATGGTCGAGAACCAGGCAGAGGTTGAGAGGCAAAGTGGCCTGAGAAACGGCCTCAGCAGGGCGCAGCTCCAGCAGGCAGTATAGGAGCTGCGAGACGTTCATGATGGGCACAGTTCCCCGCGAAAGTGTAGATTGTAAGCTCAACTCGCCAGGCATAAACTTTCTCCATAAGTGTAGCGCTGCTTGCAACGGTAAGTTTGAACCGCATGCGCCCAACCATTATAGACATACGCATAGAGCACGTCAAAGTTGCGAGGTGTAGATAATTGAGAGGAGTCGCCCGGCAGGAACATAGTTGCTGCTTCTCCGACCTCTATGTCTTACCAGGAAAGTAGTAGTAGCCCACATGGCGATTACACACGATTTCAAAGGCTCTACCAGTAGCGGTCAAGCGTGGAGTCGGGCAGAACTGCGTGAGGTGAGGTAATAGTTGTCTTCTTGCTCACACGGGTGAGCAAGAAGACAACAAAACAATTACAACTTAGCATGCAAAAGGCCGCGATCGCGCAGGTATTCAAGCACACGCAATGCAGCAAGCTCTTTAGCTTTAGCCTCGAACATGACATCAAAATCAGGAAGGCCCGCGGTCCGCGCGAGGAAGGAGGCAAACTCCGCCGGATCAACATAGTCGGCATGTGCCCCCACCGATGCGGCCTGCTGGCGGGTGCCCTTACCTTTTACGCGAACCGTAATTTCTCCGGTGCGCTGGTCCGAATAGTGTATCTTAGGTGTTTGGCCTTCGGGCCAGGTTTGTAGGCACATCTGCAGCGCATCTCTCTCATCGAGGAGCCCTCCCGTGGGTAGCTCGCTAGAATTTACTCGGTGGTGCAGATTATCGAACACCACCGGCACCCCTGTCTCCCGGCTCACGAAGAGCGCATCCTCTACGTTGAAAATTGTGTCGTCGTTTTCGATAACAAGACGTGCACGAACGTTTTCGGGCAGCAGTGGGTAGCGTTCGATCCACCGAGCCAGCGCAGGCGGCTTATCTCCATACGCACCGCCTATATGCACAATTACTTTGTTGCTTGCAGGCTGCCCCATCAGGTCGAAAAGGTCACACGCATATCTCAGCTCACGGACAGCCGCGTCATAAGTGGCACCGTTAGGCGAATTGAGCACGGTATATTGTCCTGGATGCATGCTCAGCCGCACATCAAGGCGGCGGGCGAGAGCACCAACCTCAGCAAGTTGATCTCGCGCTTCTATGAGCTGGTTACTGAACTGTGGTCGGGTAAGATCGGTGAAGTAAGGGGCTACATTGGAACTGAGACGATACATCTTTAATCCCAGGCCGGCGGCATACTCGATAATGCGGCTGACGCCCTCAAGGCTGACGCAAAGGTGAGGGTTGTTCTGCCACCGGCGTGTATCGTGAGCCCTCACGTCGAGGCCCATTACAGTACATGCAAAACCTATGCGCATCATTCCTCCAAATCCGAGAAGGCCCCAACTCCGCACCCGACGAGCTCTGTGCAGAGGGCCCGATCAATTCCTCAAGGTAAGAAGGCACCTGCGATGGTGCCTTCTTATATTCTACGCAGAAGAGCATAATCGTAGATCAAATTAGTAGGTTGTCCCAGCCCTGTTTGGGAAGCTGGAAAAAGAAGAGATAGGAGCCCGAGGGCTCCTATCTTCGTTTGCGCCTATTGGATTGTAGCCCTGATTCTAGGGAGTAACATGAATGGAAGCAGTCATGCTGGTAGGATGCTGCATGCAGTGGTAGCTGTAGTCTCCCACTGCTGTGAATAGCACCTGCCCACTCTGACCCACGCTCATCAACCCTGTGTCGA
>JALYYZ010000381.1 GCA_030945985.1 Chloroflexota bacterium | reverse complement strand
TCAAAACACTGAGTGTTTTGATTTGCCTGCTCTACTCGCTGCTCTGTGAATATAAATCCTTGAATATAATGTATGAAATTTGCTACAATATAGCCTGCATGGGTGTGTAGCTCAGTTGGTTAGAGTGTTCGGTTCACATCCGAAAGGTCATAGGTTCGAGTCCTATCATACCCACCAGGCCCTGATACAATCAGGGCTACTCTTTTTAACTCGCCTTACGCAGCAAGAGCCACTTTCGTGCGTAGTCCGCAACTGTCAGCACGACGAAACCGCAGGTATTGCGTAAGGCGAGCCCTTAAGTAAGTCGGAGTGCCTTCCTTATGTTTACGCTATACACGTTCGGCGACTCTATTCTTGACTGCGGACGTTATAACCCGTATGGGGTACACCCCGGCCAGTTGCTCGTGAGCAACGATAACAGCTTGTTTCCAGACTTCACCGGCCAGGACCTCCTCACGCATGGTAGTGTAACCTTGCAGCACCGAGCGCAGGACGGGGCTACTGTGCGGAGCCTTGAGGCGCAAGCCCGGTCACTCCAGATTAGCTATCCCTCCGCTGCCATCCTTACAGTGGGTGGTAATGACCTCCTCTCCGGCCTTGTTACAGAGCGTGATGGGTCAGGCGCTCGAACTTTTGCAGCCGACCTGGATGCTTTCCTGACCCGTCTGCATGTTCGCCCGGTCTTTATCGGTAACGTGTACGATCCCTCTTTTGGGAGCGACACGGACAATTTTCTTGGTGTTGACCCGGTAGTGGCCCGCGCTAATCTTGCTCGAGTGAACGCGGTAATCTCTGCGGCGGCAAGCAAGTATGGCAAGCTCGTAGATCTGCATGGACACTTCTTGAAGGGAGATCCTTCCTGGTACACGAGCACAATAGAGCCGAGCCTTACAGGCGCTTCCGAGGTGCGTCGCTGCTTTTTGCCCTTTCTGCTACCTCTCTTGCAAGCCGGCAGTGCATATAGAGGCGGGTAGTGCCCGGTAGCGGTCATTTCCACCTCTCTCTTTGTGTTACTATACCATTGCCATGACAGCACACCCCCGATGCATCTCAACACTCGTCCTGCTCTTTGCGACGATGCTTGCTCTGGTGGGCTGTGATAATGGCGTACCCACAGCCGCTCCCGTTACTGGTACAGCTACCGTGCAGCCTACAAGCGCTCCGCTGGCATTGCCCACCCTTTCTGCCACATCTGTAGCTCAGCATACGGCCCCTACAAACACACTTGAGCCCCTCTTTACCGTCACACCTGAACCTGCGAGCCCGAGCCTTGAACTGCCGAGCGCCACAACGGAAGCCACAGGCACAGAGCAGAGATCTCGGTCCACAGTCCGACCGGTGCCTACTCACACTTTTATTTTCTCAACAGTGACTCCGCGCCCTCGCAGGGCGACCTCCACACCTGATCCTTTCAAGACGTCTATCACCGGAGACGAGACCTCGACAGCCGGCCCTATCCTGGCCCCTGAGAGCACGCCAACTGCGACAAGCACGCTGCTGCCTATCGAGGGGTCGCCGCTTGATGGCTGGGGCGAAGTGGTGCGCGCGGCGCCCGGCAAGCACCGCATTGCGTTGACCTTCGATGCCGGGGCATCAGGTGACGCGATGCCGGATATATTAGCCGCATTGCACTCTCATGGTGTCCACATTACTATGTTCATCACCGGCAAATTCGCCGAGCAATATCCAGATTCTGTGAAGGCTGCGGCGGCCGCCGGTAACGAGATAGCGAATCACACATACTCTCATCTCGACTCGCGTAAGCTAAGTGACGCGCAACTGGAGGAGGAACTGTCGCACACCGAGACTATAATCAGCGGTCTGACGGGGATCAGCACGAAACCGTTCTGGCGGCCTCCCTTTGGAGCCCGCAACAATCATGTTCTGAACGTGGCCGTATCGCAGGGTTACCGCTCTATTTACTGGACCCTCGACTCGCTGGACTCGGTCGGGCAGCCGAAGACGCCGGACTTTATCTTCAACCGCGTGACCAATACACATAGCGTGAACCTCGATGGTGCAATTGTCCTTCAACACATCGGCTCTGCGGCTTCAGCCGCAGCCTTACCTCTGGAGTTGGATCGCCTACAGGCAATGGGTTTGCAGGTGGTTACCATCTCCGAACTGCTATCTCCCTGACGCCGCTTTGGACTGCAAAAAATCTATAGACTTGATCTCTCTGACCTTACGATAAAGGTGGATGTGGTGAGATATGACCGGTATTGCTGTTGCGGAAAAGATCAATATTCCTGGAGAGGCGCGGCTATGGCACGACACCTGCCGCCATGTGGAGGTGCCGTAGGGTTTGGCAACAATCCCCACCAGAAAGCGTCTGTTATCCGCGACTAACTTACCTTTGGCAGTAGTGGGACTCCTCTGCTTGTTGGCTGCCAGCTTCCAACTTTTACTGTGGAGAGAGGCAACAGGCGGGCGAACTGCCTCTTTCGGACCATTTGGAGCGTTGCGCGTCGACGCGCTCTCTGTAACCCTGGGGGTGGTGTGGAGCCTCTCTGCTTCCCTCGTGGTCTTCGGCCTCAAGCCCGTTGAGAGGGGAGTACTCGAAGCAACGTCACTCTTCGTGATGCTTGCCGGTCTGCTCTGCATGGCTTATGCAAGTGGCCTTCTACCCTTCTATCTAGGGTGGGAAATCGCCGGGGTGGGTGTGTGGCTGCTGGCGCGAAAAGTAGGTGGTGTACGCCACCGCCTCGATCTTTCGGCACTCATGCTGCACGTTGCCGGTTGGCCGCTCCTGGGAATGTTGCTTTTAGGAGGCGTTAGGGCTTTTGTGCCTCCTGAAGGTGGTGTTGCCGAAGCGTGGTCGCCTATTGTAGCGCTTCTCTTCGGGTTGGTCGTCCTGGTGCGCGCGGGTTGCTGGCCTCTACATTCATGGCAGGGCCTGGCTCTCCAGTCGCCTGGTAGTGTGACAGCCCTCGCGCTCTATGCTACTTTAGGCCCAGCCTTACTTGCCAAAGCATTAGTTGCCGCGCCATGGGACGCATGGGGTACGTGGCTTCTTACCCTGGTAGGCACCGCAGGTCTGCTGGCTTCACTGGTGCCGTCGCTGAGAAGCAAGCGCACATTACCCGTGCCTGCTCTGGCGTCCGTCTTTACCACCGTGGGTGTCATGGGCTTTGGTATGGCCAGTGGCTCCTCACTTGCCGCAGGTGGGGCCTGCCTGTTCCTGTTGCTTGCACCCTTGTGGGTGAGTTTGACCGGACGTACAGGCGGTATTAGCCTGGGACCACTTGGCTACGCAGCCCTTCTGCCGGTGGCGCTGCCGGGTCTATGGCTTATCTCTCAGGGGGCGCTCAACCTGGGCTATGGGATCGTGTCTACTTTGACCTTACCCCTCTTTGCTCTGGCAGCGCTGGTTGCGACCGGCAGGCCGGCAAGAGGAGCCTGGTGGCGGTGGGTGCCGGCTGTTCTGCTACTCGCCGGCCTCGCTGTCTACCCGCAGATTGTGGTAGAAAGTGTTCTGCGCTCTTTGGTCGATGCCCTACCTGGTGGAGTGCCGGCCCTTTCTCTACTCTCGTCTGATCCTGGGGCCGGATTATTAGTGCGCTCGACGGGAGAAACGCTGGCGGCTTCCCTGCCTACTACAGGTATAGGCGTTGCCATTCTGCTGGCTTACGGAACTATCTACTGGCTCAAGGAAGCGGCCCGGCTCTTCGCAAACGTCGATCCTTCCGATACGGCACTACGGACTGAATGAGCGGCCTGCAGACCTTCTCCGATTGGGCACTGTCCCTGCTGCCTCGCCTCTTCATATTCCCTGGCGCCCTGCTCATGGCGGGCGCGCTCATCTGCTCTGTGGCGCTTGGCGGTAAGCTGCGTGGTTATGGCTTTAGAGCCTGGGCTCTTGTGCCGGCGCAAGCTAATACACTTGCAACCGCAACTATCTGGGCCGCTCTTGCACTGCTCCCCTTCCCAGGCGTAGCGCCCCTGCCGCTTCCAGCCGATAGGCTTCCTCTTGTGGCTCTGCCGCTCTTCTCTTTGTTAGCAGAAATAATCTCGGTTCGTAGGCTTGCTGTGCGTAGAGCCTGCGCCGAGGGTGGACTTTCATTGGCTCTGCTGGCACCACTGGCAAATGGACATAGCCTATTGTTTCCTGCAAGTGCTGGGATTGCTCTCTGGGTAGCGATCCCTGCGGTAGCAGCCGGGGCACTGGTGCTACCTTTCTATAATAGCTTACCGGGCGCTGCGAGGATGGCGGCATGGTTCCTTCTCGCTGCGCTGCCTCTCTCAGGTTCGGTGGATCCTCTGGTGATTGCAGGCGGTTGCCTCATCTTTCTCTTTGTGCTGGGTCTGTTGTCGCTCTATATTGCGGGTAGTGGGTTCCGCTGGTGGGCAGAGTTTGCGCTGGGATTCCTCATCTTTCTGTCGCTCCTGCTGTCATTTCTAGGGATCTAATGCTTCTTCGAGCCACCTTCAGGGTGTAAATAAAAGAAGAAACAAACAGAAAACCCGCAGGGTTTCTGTTTGTTTCTTCTTGAAGAGCGCCTATCCATTTCCTGCTTATCTGCTCAACTCCTTTCTGAGCGGCCCTTTGTTCTACCTCACAGACGGTGAGCAAAATAGATAATGGGTGAAGAACAAACAAATGCGAACCAAATGGTTGCCCTGTTCTCTAGCGTTCATCGAGGCTATTCTTTTCCTCCTGGTTATTTGCAGCAGCCTTACTAGCACGTTGCCGACTCTTGTCCACGACGAAGAACTGTAGACCTAGCATGCTGAACAGCCCAAAGACGAACACAGCCATTATAAGAATATCCTGGCCGTCAAGGGTGCTGAAGCCGGTGTAAGTGCGGTATGAGATCAGTAACCCCACTACTATGGTTGCGAAAGGCACATAGGGCCGGGCGGTAGAAGAATTGATGCTATGCGAGCCTCGAAAGACCATGTATACGCCACCACTGGCAATTACGAGACCTGCAATTGTGAGAGCCAGGCAAAGTGGGGGGCAGTCGCCCATATGTGCAAGCTCCTGGGGTGGTCTAGTCCAGGTATGCCACCATGTGGCATACCTGGACTCAGGTTGAGCCGCTATCGTGTTCGGCGTTTCGGGTGTGCGTTTCTGCCTATTTGCCCGTCTTCAGATACTCCGTGGCGCGGTCCATCTGTGGGTCTTTGTCGTTGAGATAATCTTTCTCATTTCGTATGACCACTATATCGGGCGTCAGTCCGCGATCTGTCTGCACCGGATATAGCGGCCGCGCCTCCGCCGTCGATGTGGCGTCAGGCGCTGATGGCTTCACAGCGGGTGTGGGCGTGAATGTTGGCAGCGCAACCGGCGTGCCATTGGTGTTCGGAGTTGGCTTAGGATTGATGTCGCGCTTGTGAGGAGTAAGCCAGTGTGCAAAGGTGATATGCGCGCTGGTGCCGTCGGGCCACTGGTGGACATGCTGTTCGGAGCCTTTGCCGAAACTCTGTTCGCCTATCAGCTTGGCCCGCCCGTAATCCTGTAGCGCACCCGACGTAATCTCCGATGCCGATGCCGTACCACCGTTTATCAGCACCACCATAGGTATTTTACGCATCAGCGTCTCGTCCAACGCGGGCGGGGCGTTCGCAAGCGTCTGCTGCGCGCGGTCGTCCGAGTGGTCAGACTTGTGCGACTCGTAGAAAGCAATCGTATCTACTGGGAGGAACCGCCCGAGCATTTCCTCAGCCGCCACTACCCAACCTCCGCCATTGTTGCGCAGATCCAGGATAATACCTACAGCTTTCTGCTGCTGAGCCTGGAGTAATGCTTTATCGAGTTCCGCAGTTGTCTTGTCTCCGAAGATGCTCACCTCTACGTCAGCGATGTTGCCGTCGAGCATCTTCAGAGTGACCTCGGGTACGTCGATCTGGGCTCGCGTCAACTCTACGTCGAATGCCTGCCCGCCTTGACGGACCATTGTGAGCCGAACTTTGGTATTGGCAGGGCCGCGCACCAGGTTAGCTATCTCTTCGATGGTCAGCTTGGTGACGTCACGTCCGTCCACAGCAAGAATGATGTCGCGCGCACGGATACCCGCGCGCTCGGCCGGTGTGTTCGGTATAGGAGAGATGACCGTCGGCAAGTTGTTGCGCTGGCCTATAGTGATACCTACGCCCTGGAAGTTGCCTCCCATGGTGCTGCGCTCGCTCAGGGCTTCCTGGGGTGTCTGGAATGAAGAATAGTCGTCTCCCAGCGCCTGGATCATCCCCTTGGTAGCGCCGTAGATCATCTTTTGGCTGTCGGCTGGGCGATAATAGAACTCGTCCTGGATTGCCTGGTAGGTGCTCATGAACGAGTTGAACTGGGGAGAGCCTGTAAGTGAGCTTCCGCTGTCGGTGCCTGAAGTGCCCGGTACGGGCGTTCTGTTTGCATCTGCTGCCGAGCCGGCTGTGGGTACAGCCCCTGCGCTCGGTGTTGGTGCGTTCACACTGCCTTGCCGTGTTAGATACATCGTGCCGGCACCCAGGCCATAGGCGACAAGTGCTATGAACACAAGCAATATGGCCAGCAGACTCCTTCTGCCGTTGTTGTTCTCCATCGAGTTCTCCTAACTAGAAACGGGGAAATGGGACCAAGCCAATTGGCAAATACAAAGATGTCACGCCTTGCGTTCCCGCACGGTGGCGTGACCTAGAAATTATACGTGAGACAGTGCCTTTGGCGCAATTCGCCTGGAACCATCCGGCATCGGAGCGGGGCTATTGTGACGAGTAGCTCACCTTTTGGCATCAGAAATGCCTGGAGAGGGCTACCTGCGTGTGTACAGCAGCCGGAGCTTTACACATTTGGAGGATGATTGAGGAGCGATGTATAATTAAGGGAGAGGCACCCTAACATATATGATACTTATCACTACTATTTTGGCTGTGCGCCGCGGCGACACTGTTGCATTGTCCGGAGATGGGCAGGTCACTGTGGGCGACGTGGTGATGAAGCAGTCGGCTCGCAAGATACGCACTCTCTACAATGATCGCGTGCTGGCGGGCTTCGCAGGCGCGGTGGCAGACGCACTTACCCTCTTTGACAAGTTCGAAGCGCAACTTGAGCGTAATAAAGGCAACCTCCGCAAATCAGCGGTTGAGCTTGCCAAAGAATGGCGCACTGATCGCTACCTGCGCCGTCTCGAAGCTCAGCTAATAGTAGCCGATCCTAGTCAACTGCTCGTTCTTTCAGGCGACGGTGATGTTATCGAGCCGGACGACGACGTAGTTGCCATCGGTTCCGGCGGCTCTTACGCTCTTGCTGCTGCTCGCGCCTTGATGCACCATACCGACCTGCCTGCGGAGCAGATAGCTCGCGCTGCCTTGCAGATCGCCGGCGAAATCTGCATCTATACTAATACCAACATTTCTCTCCTCTCTATTACCGCAGGTGCAGATGAGACGGATCAAACTGTTGAGGCTGAAACTTCTAACCTGTGACTTCTAACCTGTAACCGTAACTCTCAAATAAAGTTCCCCGGAGGAACACTATGCATGATATGACACCTCGCCAGATAGTGACTGAGCTTGATAAATACATCGTTGGGCAAGGGGCCGCCAAACGCGCCATGGCAGTTGCGTTACGCAACCGCGTGCGCCGCCAGCGCGTAGAGGAATCAATGCGCGATGAGATAACACCCAAGAATATAATGCTTATAGGCCCCACAGGCGTGGGCAAAACAGAAATTGCCAGGCGCGTGGCCAAGCTGATAGATGCTCCTTTCCTCAAGGTAGAAGCTACCAAGTTCACCGAGGTAGGCTACGTAGGCAGGGACGTTGAGTCTATCGTGCGGGACCTCGCGGAGGCGGCCTTCAACCTGGAACACGACCAACGAATAGCCGAGGTTAAAGAGAAGGCTGAAACGGCTGCCACCGAGCGCATCATAAACTACTTGCTGGAGCAGCGTTCCGACCTCCAGGCATCGGGTAAGCGACATCGCGCCGTGCAGAAGATGCAGGCGCAGGCGGGCGGCCCTGATTTACTTGCGCCCTCGGAGGGCGTGGTGTCCACATCTGTGATTTCGTCCTCTGCCGATGCTGAGCGCCCGGCGCTGTCAGATCGCGCCATGAAGTTGCAAAGGCGCAAGGTTGCTCGTCTCCTGGAGGAGCACAAGCTGGATGAGGAGCAGATAGAAATTGATCTGAGCGATGCCGGTATGGAGCCTGACGATCTTGGTGGTGTGCTCGAGTTCTCCCCAGGAATGTCGGCTGAAGAGATGACCGAATCGTTCACCGACTTCCTGGATGGGTACCGTTCGATGCAGTCGAGTATCAATGGCATGGGCCGCAAGCGTATGCGCCGAGTCTCGGTGCGCGAGGCGCGCAGGCTGCTGGTCGATGAAGAAGCGCACAAGATGCTCGATATGGACACATTGGTGGAGAACGCCATGCGCCGCGCTGAGCAGAGTGGTGTGGTCTTTATAGATGAGATCGACAAGATAACAGGTTCAGCAATGGACACCGGCCCTGATGTTTCAGGTGAAGGTGTGCAGCGTGACCTGTTACCCATAGTGGAAGGCTCCACCGTACATACGCGCTATGGGCCAGTGAAGACGGATCATGTGCTTTTCATAGCGGCGGGCGCTTTTCATAGCTCGAAGCCTTCCGACCTGATACCTGAATTGCAAGGCCGCTTTCCACTGCGCGTGGAGCTTAGCAGCCTGGGCGAAAAGGAGCTTCAGGCGGTGTTGGTCGAGCCTGAAAACTCCCTCACCAAACAGTACGCTGCGCTCATGAAAACCGAAGATGTAGACTTGCAGTTTACGGGTGATGGTCTCAACCGCATTGCCTCTCTGGCTGCCAGGCTAAACGAGCGCACTGAAGATATAGGGGCGCGCCGCCTGCATACGATCATGGAGCAGGTGCTCGAAGATCTCTCGTTCAGGGCTGACGAGGAGAGTGGTAACACAATCACAATAGATGTGCCCTACATCGACCAACGAGTTAAGAATCTGGTGAAGGACGAAGACCTGAGCAGGTTTATACTGTAAACTCCACGCCCTAAACTCAACACCAGCCACCAGCCATATCCATCAGTCGTGCAAAGGCTTCCCAACTAGAGTTGGGAAGCCTTTTTCATTTATCCCTGTGATGTGATCTTGCACTGCATATCATGTGTCGACGCACCTGCTCCTATGCTCGATCTTGACCCTGCATCTCAGCCTGGCGTCTTACTCTGATTCAGGCCGCTGAGCCATGCAGGCACTTTTTGCCATACACATCTGAGTCTTGGCTTCTCAAGAGGACAAACCGACCTCGTTCTGAGTGCGTAGAACCAAAGCCACGGATAAGCCTATTCTCCTACTCCTCGCGGTCCCTGGCTGGTGGGCCAGTGCTGTCGAGCCACATCGAATGCCTTCGGGAAAGCATTGACAAACCTTGAACTTTACCTTATGATTGCGAATGTGGGGTGGGTAATCGTCTAAGGTGGTCTCTGGTTTGGATAGTCAGCGGGATGCTCCTGTATATAACATAAAAGCCATGGCTCGCCTCACAGGTGTGCCTGCCGATACTCTTCGCCGCTGGGAGAGCCGGTACAAAGTAATTACGCCCCAGCGAACGGAGAGTGGCTACCGTCTCTACTCGCAACGCGACGTAGATACTATCCTCTGGCTCAAGTCGAAGCTTGACGAGGGGCTATCGATAAGTCGAGCCTGCGACATGTTGCGCCAGCTAGGTGGCGACACGGTCGCCATTCAGATCAACCAAAGTAACCAGCTTAATCAGAATAGTGGCGGCACAACACCATCACATCCGGCAGCCCATGCGTCCGGTGATCTTGATGTTTCTCCTGGAGGAGCAGAGGGCGCGTCATACAGGCAGGTAGAAGTCTCCTCCGGGGTCCGTTCCTACGAGGCATTTCAAGAGCAGTTGTTCACAGCCTTACGCGCTATCGACGAGGTAAAGGCGGCTGATCTGGTCAGTGAGGCGTTGAGCCTCTACAGTGTCGAGGATGTTTGTATAAGCGTCTTCCAGCCTATGCTCGTGAGGGTCGGGCAGGCATGGATGGATGGAGAGATTTCAGTAGCAATTGAGCATTTTGCTTCCTCCTTCGTGCGGGCGCGCCTCGAAAACCTGTTTCACAGCAGTTCTCACAATCTGCGCGGTGCTTTCGTGCTTCTCGGCTGTGCGCCCGATGAGCTACACGAGATTGGAGCTATGTTCCTCGCTCTTTTCCTACGCCGTGCCGGCTATAAGGTCGTCTATTTAGGCCAGAATGTACCTATCGACAGCCTAATGGGCATGATACATGCACTTCGCCCGGATGTGGTGTGCGTATCTGCTACGCGTGCCGAGACCGCTGCCTCTTTGTACAACTTGCGTGATCGCCTCGATGTCCTTAAGGCTGAGCAGGGTTACGCTCCTTTGCTGGCTTATGGTGGCCGCGTCTTCAACCGCTTTCCCCATATAAGCGAGCGCCTCGGCGGACTTTATCTCGGGGAGGACGCCGTTGCGGCGGTGCGGATGCTTAGCGAATACCTACACACCGGCAATAGGAGCTAGAGGTCCCATATGGCTACTGCTAACGTGGTATACGGATGCACAGAATCTGGCCTCGCCATCTTCAATAAGCCTGGAACCCTCAACGAGTGGTTGCCGCCGCGTCTAGTTCTGCAAGGACAGCGGGTGTCGGCAGCCTGGGCGGAGCCTGGACCTCCTACAAGGGTGCTCGCGATAGCAGATAACCACCTTATGGCCAGCGAAACAGGTGGCCGTCTCTGGCAGGAGGCGGCCGTGGAAGGCAGCCTATACGCTATTTTCTCTGTGGGCGAAAGGATGCTGGTTCTCTCGGGTGCCTCCGGCTTGTCTCTTTCCACCGATGGCGGGGTTACCTGGGCACCTTTGCCGCTTCTGCCACTCGATGGCCGTGTGGTGTGGCTCGGTGGTCATGAGGACCGCACCTATTTGCTTACTGAGAGCAGTGTTGGGCATAGGCTCCTGGGTGGCGATCTGGGGTCGGGTAAATACACGGTCCTGCCGGTGCAAGGTGTTGACGCTGTGGCTCTGGGACAAAGAGGCATATATGTGGCCGCAGACGCAGGCGTGCTGGAGAGTAGGGACGGCGG
>JALYYZ010000370.1 GCA_030945985.1 Chloroflexota bacterium | reverse complement strand
GGTATAGAGTACCCAGGGAAGTAGAGGAGTACATACAAGCTAATAGTTTGTACACTCAGGACGCCGAAGGTTAGGGATCTATCTGCTTTCCTGCCGCCTTGCAACCCTGATAGGGTAAACTGCGTAGATAAAGGTGAGAGCCAAGTACAAAGGCTAGTCAGGAGTAGCTAGAATGAACGCAAACCCATCCAATCCAGAAAGTCCTCCACAGCAGGGTAGCGAGGCTAACCAGACACGTTACTTCCCTCCGCAGGGTTATACTCCCCCTATGAATCAGCCACAGGGCCAACCATACTACAACCCCGCTTCTGCCGCAGATCAGACGACCCGCTCTTACCAGCCTGTTGGTGCCCCGCCCCAGGGCGCGCCTGTGCCGGCTCCGCACCATCATGAGCATAACCGCACCGCGCTGGGACTTCTCCTGGTCAGTGCCGGTGTGCTTTTCCTCTTGAGCCAGCTCGGGATCTTCGGGGACTTTGGCGATCTTTTCTTACTTATGCTGGGCGGTATATTCCTCTACGCGTATTACAACACTCGCCAGAGCCACCGTATCGGCTTCCTTATACCGGGCGCTATATTGTCGGGCATAGGCGTAGGCCAGGTCGTGTCGAACTTCGCCTTTGCAGATGGGTTTGGCGCTGACGTGCATGCCCTGTTCCTGGGCCTCGGCTTCTGCCTGATATGGTTCCTTGAGAGGAAGCATTGGTGGGCTCTTATACCAGGTGGCATCCTGGTCATGTCGAGCATTTCCACAGTCTTTATGGTCGGCAGGTTCTGGCCCCTGGCTCTGATCGCTCTCGGCGTCTACATGATCTATGACCAGTCTCGCCGCAGACCTACTCGCTAGCGCAGCTTCATAAACCTTTTAGCTTGGAAAGAAAAACAAACACATCAAAACCCGCAGGGTTTTGATGTGTTTGTTTTTCTTTCTGTTCTCCTCTTGTTCCCGAGAAGGTAACGCTCTCTCCACACTGGCATAAAGCTTGCTCCTCGTCGTTCTAAACCGTACAGGAGGAACGAAGAAGCATGGACAGCAACAAGACAAGTGGCAGCGATGACGAGATGAATATCGAGGATTACGGCAGCCCAGAGGCGGACGACCGCCAAAGTGGTCTTACCGGCGATACGAGTGGCCGCTACAGTGGTGGAACCGAAGGCACGAGCGGCTCAGGTGAGGGTGAGCGCTTTGGTGAGTTTGAGAATACCGGTAAGGGTGTGGACCTCACCGTTGAGATGGAAAACAGCGATGTTCGCACAGGTATGGTGAAGGGCGGCGAGGTAGGCGCGGACAATGTAGCCGGCCCAGGGCAATATGGTGGCGCGGCAGGTGGACTCTCTGGCAGCAGTGGGAGCTAGTACCGTACCAGCAAAGTATAACCAGTTTCCTTCTTGCTCACCATTGAGCAAGAAGGAAACAAAACAATCATTATTTAGCTGGTGAGGTATTAGTAAAGAGCAAGACCTTCCCTGATTGCACCGCGTTCCAGGTTGTTAGCCTGTTTACTGGCGGGATCATAATAGACAATGCCGAGGCCATAGCCTAGGCATTGTCTTTTCTTTTGCAAAGTCTCCGCAGAGGCATACCCCAGATGTACTCCGCTAATGCCTCTGGTGTTATTCGGGTTGTCTCCGGGCGAATAGTCTGAAATCTATATCGGGGAAGAGGTTGTCTCTCTCGCCGTACCTGGTCGCCAACTCTGCAGCCTTCGCCGCGCTGTTACCCTCGGAGCTTTCAGCCGCGTCTGCTATATCATTGAAGCGATTGACATGCTCTACAAAACGCTCTGTAGCATATTGTCGTGCCTGTCCAGTTGTGTACAGAAACTCCCAATCGCTGGCTTCCAGGAGCACAAGTTCTCGCGCAGCCTGGTTGAGGGCTGCCTCAAACTCTCCATTCGCCTCCGAGAAACGTTCCACAAGCCCTTCCATGCGCCGTTCGGCTGTGTGTACCGCCTCCCACATCCAGACTGTATCGGGGTTGATCCAGGTCATGTGGGTGCCGGCGTTGCCCCACGAGCTTTCAGGCAAATCTATCACTTTGTCGGGCGGGTGCGTTTCCAGCCACTCCGAGGCGGTACAAAGCTCGATCTCGTCGTGGCTCGCCAGGTGTGTGAGCACAGCCTTAAGCCAATCGACGCCTTCAAACCACCAATGCCCGAAAAGCTCTGTATCATATGCTGAAGCAACTAGGCCCTGGGAGTCGCCGTGTGCCTCTTTGTACTGCCGTAATTGCTCCTCCAGCAGCTTTACAAAGTGGTCTGCATGGCCCTGTACGCGCTGCCCCGCCCTGTATGGATCATACGGCTGCTTGTAGGCAAGGTCGGCTTTGTTGTCGGTCACTCGCCAGTACTGGAAGCCATGCTCGGCGTCTTTGCGGTGGAACTCCCGATAATCGCCGTCGCCGGGGTAGCCGAATGCCGCCGCCCAGACTTGCTCTCCAACGACACGGTTGCGCCCAATCACTGCTGTATCGGAGTCACGCACATAATATGCCTGGAAAGTGCCGCTGTCCCCGCCGGCTGTGCCACCATCCTCGAAAGGCAGCACGTGCTTTTCTGTAACGAAGCCCGCATGTTCGTAGTCCATGACTTCCAGCATCTGGGCCGCCTGCTCGTAGATCGCAGGTACCATCTCCACAGTACGCTTGCGCGCATTGAGTACTTCTCGGGTCTCGTGCCTGGCAGCAGCAATCTCCCGGCTCCCCTCGACAGCGCCACTCTCGCTAAAGAAAAGGCTGATGCCCTGCTGCTGGAGCCACTGCTCGATGCCAGGCCGCTCATACTCGCTCCCGTCCGCAGCGATTGCAGAGTATCCAGGGCGGTAGGCGCATTCCGGCAGCCAGAGAGCACGCGGCGCTTTGCCGAAGTGTTTCTCTGTAGCGGTCTTACCAATGCTTAGATGGGCAAATATAGTCGAGTCTCGCGACATCAAGGGCAAGTATGGGTGTGTCGAGCCCGACGTCAATATTTCCACCACGCCCGCATCCTGTAGCCCTCTGAAACCACCTATGATGTCTCGTCCGAACCGTGCCTGAAAGGTTTGGAGCACATGCCTGTACCACTCAAGGTAAAAGTGCGCCAGGTAGAGGAAGTGCTGGTCACCACTTTCCTCGAAACGCTTCACGTCTTTGGTCGCAGCATCTATCTCTGACTGCACATAAAGCTCAAAATTCTTCTTGATCGTCTCGTCGGCTAGCTGTTCGGCCAGCACCGGCGTGATCCCCATCGTGACCCTGGCCCGCACTCCTGCCTCTTGCAGGTCTGTCAACGCCTCGAGCAACGGCACGTATGTCTCGGCCATGACTTCGTGCAGGTTCTCCTCGCCATGCGGCCACTTGCCTGCTCCACGATAGAAGGGCATATGTGTATGAAGTACAAATGTAAATGCGCCGAGTTTCATATAATCTCCTAAAATACGAATACCGCCATTACATCATTTACGTTGGTCCCTGTTGGCCCTGTGTGTATGGCATCACCGAGGGCTGACCAGAATGGGTAGCTGTCATTGTTCTTCAGGTGCGCCACAGCGTCAAGGCCGATGGCTCTGCCTCTTTCTACGCTGGTTCCATCTGCTATAGCTCCGGCGCCTGGCGAGGCGCCATCACCACCGTCGGTGGCGAGCGATGCAACGATAGTGTCAGGTCCCCAGCCTTCCAGGGCCAGGGCAGCGCCCAAGGCAAGCTCGGTGTTGCGCCCTCCCACCCCTTGCCCTTTCACGGTCACAGTGGTCTCGCCACCGAATATTACACAGCCGGGGGGCTGTACGGGCCTGCCGTGTGTCTTCACCTCCTTTGCAATCGACGCCAGCACTATCCCTACTTCGCGCGCTTCGCCCTCCAGGTAGGTAGACATGATTATACTGTGCAGACCCAGGACATGCGCTCGCGCAATCGCGGCTTCAACAGCAAGTACATTGTCCGCGACCACCCGGTTTTCCACGCGCTTGAAAAGTTCATCCCCAGGCTTCGGGGTCTCGGAGAGTTCTCCCGCCGCGCCACGCCGCAGCATGGTGAGCACAGCGGCGGGCACCTGGCTGACAATGCTATAACGCTCCAGCACATTCAGCGCATCTCTGTACGTGGTGGGGTCCGGTGTTGTAGGCCCCGATGCGATTACGTCGAGAGGTGAACCCGTAACGTCGCTGATAATTAGCGCGAGAAGACGCGCCGGCGATGCTGCCTGCGCAAGTTGTCCACCCGATATAGCTGACAGGTGTTTACGCACGGCGTTCATCTCATTGATGGTGGCACCCGAGTGCAGCAGGAGCCGCGTTGTGCTCTGCAACTCCTCAAGTGTAATGCCACTGCGAGGGGCCGTAAGCAGCGCTGATCCACCGCCTGATATAAGACATATAATCAGGTCCTCGCTGCATGCTTGCGCTGCTATCGCCATTATTCTGTCTGATGCTTCAACGCCTCGGTGGTCGGGCAGTGGGTGAGAGGCTTCAGTAAGTTCTATATATCTTAGAGACGTCTCTTCGTTGGCGGCGTGTCCATCTTTGATGACCACCAGACCCCTGGCTATGCGGTCGCCTAGCACTTCTTCCACAGCACGGGACATAGCAGCGCCCGCTTTACCGGCACCAACCACATATATTTTGCCACTGCATTCAATGTCTGTCGCGAGTAAGGCGTCACGCACGGCAGTATAAGGATCAGCGGCCTTTAGCGCTGCCTCCAGTACCTCCATTACAATTTGCTTGTGCTGCTTGTGCTGCTTGTGCGACAAGCCATCTCCAGGCTCCAGTCCTATATCGCAGCCTCCACCGGGCCGCTCGTATGCGAGCAGCCGGATTGTAACATAGCATAGCGTGGTTTGGAGTGTCAAGGATGCAAAAAGGGAGTCTCATAAAGAGACTCCCCTGACCCCTATAAGGAGGTTATAATTCCGCCGTGCACCCTATTTCGACCACGGTACTCCGGCTTTCACCTGTCAGCCGACTCCAACCAGGCGACCCTACGGCACCCAAAAGTATCTATTTACCGCTGCTGCCTTCCGGCCCTGACGGGGTTCATAGGCTCCTGCCGCGTAGGACCCGATCTTCAACGCCACTTAGCAAATGTAGTC
>JALYYZ010000324.1 GCA_030945985.1 Chloroflexota bacterium | reverse complement strand
GAGTAGGACAGTGCGGCAGGGGCGTGTAGTGGCAGGGGTAGGCCCAGGGGTCATGGGCCGGAATCTGCTTAGCACTGATAGAGTGAATCCACAGGTAGTGAGCCAGGCAAAGGAGTATTGAATGAAGCAGGCAGTGCTCTTTGATTTTCACAACACACTCGCCACATGTGACGCCTGGCTCGAGCTTGAGATACACACTCTCGCGAAAAACACTCTTATAGAACTCGCCATACGTGGGTGGATAGAAGACGTTACAGAAGCGCGCGGTACCGAAGCCGTGCAACGGTTTAGACGGCTTCGCGCTGATGTTCGTAGAGAGGGTGTTGAGATTAGCGCCGTCGACGGTACACAGCGGGTTCTCAAGGAGATGGGCTATG
Source organism: Chloroflexota bacterium (assembly GCA_030945985.1). Classification (GTDB taxonomy): domain Bacteria; phylum Chloroflexota; class Chloroflexia; order QHBQ01; family JADMIH01; genus JADMIH01. The sequence continues at coordinate 3,355 of JALYYZ010000324.1, read as the reverse complement.
ACAGCAACATGTTGCCGGTTGGTGAGGTCGTGGAGAGCCTGGAGTACGCTCTCCTGCCGAGCGTAGCCATGGTGCCCGGAGCCGATGATCTGCTGGTTGCCCTTCACGAAAGGGGATGCAAGTTAGCTGTTGTCTCAAGCGCAGGCTTACCGGCATTTGTTGAACGGGCCCTTGAGCAGATGGGATTGCACCGCTACTTCTCGACTGTAGTTACCAGCGCAGGTGAAGGTATTTACAAGTCGAACCCGGAGATCTTCCGCGTCGCAGCTAGCAAGCTTGGAGTCTCGCCCGGTCAGGCCGTCCATATAGGCGACCACCCCGTCTACGACGTACAGGGCGCAAGGCGTGCGGGTCTCTCGGCTATCTGGTTCAACGCGTACACCCACAGGACGTCGGCTGCGCATGGCACCCCGCATGACAAAGCCGTAGCGCAAGGAGGAGAAGCCGACGCTGTAATCAGCGATCTGTCGCAGGCGCTCAGTGCCCTAGAGCGCCTTGGTTGATGTCAGCAGGCGGCCCCTGTTGCGGGCGGGGCGATAGTCTCATGGGGATAGGACTGCGCCCGATTGACGGGGGCCACGCTGATTTGCTATAGTGATTGGAATAGCACACAGGCGAGTGATATAGGGATCACTCGTCTTTTAGTTAGTGCTGACGAGAGGTAATAGTTATGACGGCTGTGAGTAAAGGCGAGACGAAGGAATTCGGTCAGGGCCTTGCCGACCATGATAGCGACTTTCCGGGCTGGTACAACGATGTTGTCATAAAGGCTGAACTTGCGGAAGAGGCGCCTGTGCGTGGCTGCATGGTCGTCCGCCCGTACGGTTATGCGCTATGGGAAAACGCCCGCGACATATTGGATCGACGCTTCAAAGAGACCGATGTGGTAAATGCCGCCTTCCCTTTGCTCATCCCTCGCAGTTTCCTTCTCAAGGAGGCCGAGCATGTGGAGGGCTTTGCCCCAGAGGTTGCGTGGGTCACGAAGGGGGGCAACGAGGAGTTGCAGGAGCCCCTTGCGATTCGTCCCACCTCGGAGGCGATTATCGGTCCCATTTACGCAAAGTGGATACAGTCGTACCGCGACCTCCCCATCCTGATCAACCAGTGGGCTAATGTTATGCGGTGGGAGAAGAGGCCACGGCTCTTTCTGCGCACCACAGAGTTCTGGTGGCAGGAGGGCCACACAGCCCATGCCTCGCTCCAGGAAGCCGAGGAGCGCACCCTGCAGATGCTGGAAGTCTATAGGAGCTTTCTTGAAGAAGACATGGCCATACCGGTCATCCCCGGCCTGAAGAGCGAGGGGCAAAAGTTCCCCGGCGCGCTGCGCACCTACACCGTGGAAGCGATGATGGGAGATGGAAAGGCGTTGCAGGCGGGCACATCGCACAACCTCGGTGACCACTTCGCTAAAGCGTACGACATCCTCTTCCTAGATGAGAAGAACGAACGTCAGTATGCGTGGACCACGTCCTGGGGTATGTCCACACGAATAATCGGGGCAACCATCATGGTCCATGGTGACAAAAAGGGCCTGATCTTACCTCCCAGGGTGGCACCTTTCCAGGTTGTAATTGTTCCGATCTGGCGCAAAGATGAGGAGAAAGGCACCGTGCTCGAAGCCGTTGGCCGAGCTGCGGCGATCCTCAAAGGGGCAGGGGTCCGTGTAAAGATCGATGCTTCAGAAACGAAAAGCGTGGGATGGAAGTACAACGAGTACGAGTTAAAGGGGGTGCCCATGCGAATGGAGATCGGGCCCCGAGATGTGCAGAATGGCACGGCCAGGCTCGTGCGCCGTGACAACGGGGTCAAGGAAGACGCACGTTTTGACGCGCTCGCAAGCCACGTGCCGCAGGTTCTCGAAGAGATACAGAAAGCACTTTACACGCGCGCCCTTGAGTTCCGTCAGAGCAATACTCGCCACACGGCTAATATGCAAGAACTCGCTACGACCATCGAGCAAAGGCAGTTCGCTGATGCTTTCTGGTGTGGCATGGCCGCTTGCGAAGAGCGCATCAAGGCGGAGACGAAAGCTACCAGCCGTTGTATTCCCCTTGCGCAGCCTGATGACAGCGGTCCGTGTGTCGTCTGCGGTATGCAAAGCAATGATCACATGATCTTTGCGCGCGCCTACTAGGGCGTGTTTTCAAAAGCAGATGTTGTGAGCACTGCTGCGGCCTTTGCGGCGGTTTTCGTCTTGTTTGCGGGCTTCGCGCCGCGCCTCCCTACGGTCGCCCCGAGAGAACAGAGATCCACGGCGACCGCAACGCCATTGAGCCTGCCTCCGTCGTCCAAGATCGGCCTCCATACGCGGCTCACTGATGAGCCGGACCCCGCCAAGATCCGTCTGGAGTTCCATGTGCTCCGAGAGATGGGCGGGAGCTATGCTACTGAGTTTTTCCCCTGGGTATATATTCAGCCTACCGACCGTTACCGATATGACTGGACCCATGCCGACCTTGTTGCCGATGCTGCTCGCGCAGAAGGGATCACTATCCTCGCCCGCCTCGATGGGGTGCCCGCGTGGGCACGCAAGCCGGACAGCACATGGAAGTATATCGATCCCGAGCATTACATTGACTACGCTGACTTCGTATACGCTTTCGTGGCTCACTTTAGGGGGCGCATTTCGCACTACATAATCTGGAATGAGCCAAACACCGCCGCCGAATGGGGAGGCAGAAAGCCCGATCCCCCTGCATACGCTGCACTGCTGCAAGCAACGTACAAACGGGTAAAGGAGGCTGATCCTAGCTCCCAGGTTCTCCTCGCAGGTCTGGCTCCGAACCTGGAGAGCGAGCAGAGCAACGTTGCACTTAACGACCTTGTCTACCTTGACAAGCTGTATGAGGCCGGTGCCGGACAATACTTTGACGGCGTGGCGGTACATTCTTATGGACTGAAGTCATCTCCCGATGATCCTCCCGCTCCCGGCAAACTCAACTTCGCACGAGCAGAGGAAATATATAAGACAATGGTGCGACATGGCGATGGGAAGAAGCCGGTCTATATTACTGAAGGAGGATGGAACGACAGCCCGCGATGGGTCTTCGCGGTATCTCCTTCGCAACGAGTGGAATACACCGTTGAGGCATACCGCAAGGCTGAAGAGAATTGGCCCTGGTGCCGTGCTGTCTGCCTATGGGCATCTCGTTTCTCAAAGCTCCAGTACACCTACTTCGACAACTATAGCTTTCTTACCCCCGACTTCATTCCCAAAGCGGTCTATCTGGAAGTGCAAAAGTATGCGACGAGCAAATAGAGATCACACGAGGGACCCTAGCACAGCATGAGGAGTTCCAGACAAAGCGGGAGCAGGCGAGCGCTGCAGGCGCTCATCGTAACACTGCTGGGACTT
>JALYYZ010000320.1 GCA_030945985.1 Chloroflexota bacterium | reverse complement strand
AGGACTCGTTTGCTGCGGCGAGTGCTGCCCAAATCACCGGCAGTTCGCATGAGCAGCCGGTATCAACTATCATTTGTTAGCACAGATTCGAGCGACCCCTGAGCTTTACAAAAGGTAATCAACTCATCAGTACTCTTCGGGTTTTGATGGGTTGGTTACTAATGCAGCTTCATGAACCTCTTGGGGAAAGAGCGATCGTTTCCAAGAACAAACAATCAAAACCGAAGGGTCATATTTGTTTGTTCTTCTTTCAAAAGTTAAAAGGTCCATAAAGCTGCACTAAGAGGCAGCTTTTCACCACTTGAAATCGTCCACATCCTCGTAAGAGCGTTTTGGACGCTTTGACTCCCCTGTTCGGGAGCCCTGATTGGGCCGGACCTGTGACTGTACGGCATTGAACGCTGCGCGTTTTTGATCTCTGATCAGCCCGGTAGGACCTGTCCAGAAGAAGTCTGCTACAGGCACGCCTTCCGAGAAATGCTCTTTCACAATGCGCGGCAGCTTGTCTTTGCTTATCTCCTGGTAGTAGATGGGGCCAGGGTAGACTACCATGGTAGGACCCGACTCGCAGTGTGCCTGACAACCTGTCGGCAAGACTTGTACTTGTTCTTCGAGCAGAGCCCTGCGGACCTCCTCCTCCAGGAGATCAAGCAGCTCGCCCGAGCCCTTTGGCCCGCAGTTCCTGCCGCAGCAAACGTAAGCTCTATATTTGGTAGTGTGCATCGCTGAAAAAGAAGATGGGGCTACCCTGGTGGGGTAGCCCCACTAACAGACGCGCCTTTCTGGTGTATCCTCCAGCGACCTTTTAGCTTTTGGAGTAGAACAAACAAATCAAAACCCGCCGGGTTTTGATTTGTTTGGAAAGAAGTGCTCTTTCTCCAAGAGGTCCATGAAGATGCACTAGGCAAATTCCGCGTTGATTTTTTGGAGGCTCTCTCGTGAGGGCCTGACCTGGTTTTCTCCGAGATGGGCTAGCGGCATCTCAATCAGGCCCAGCGTTTGGTGGATGGTGGCACGACTCTCGTCAAAATAAACCAGGCCCGTAATAAACTCTTGCTTCTCCTCGGCTTCCAGAAGAAGCTTTATGGCCCCAAACTTATTTGTTGGATCATACTCTCGGTCGAGCTTCTTGAGCTGTATGGTCTGTCCCTCGTGCATCCTGACCTCGATCATTGTGCCTGCCTCGTAGTCGACATTGATCTCATCGAACTTTGGAACGAAAGTAATGTCGTGCAGACGCTCTTCGTGCGCCTTGCCGTACGGATAGCTCTTGGTCGAATCTTCGTGATTGTTAAAGGTCACGCAAGGGCTGATAATATCGAGTACAGCCGTACCCTCATAGCTAATAGCAGCCTTCAGCAGCTCGCGCACCTGCTTGGCGTCACCTGCGAAAGAGCGTGCTACAAAACCGCAGCCGGCGGCGATAGCTTCCAGGCAAAGGTCGATGGGTGGTAGTTCGTTTGTACCTGCGTACTTTAGCTTCTGGCCCGTATCCGCCGTAGCGGAGAACTGGCCTTTCGTGAGACCGTAGACGCCGTTGTTCTCGATTATATATACCATAGGCACGTTGCGGCGCAGCAGATGCTTATATTGCCCCAGGCCGATCGAGCCCGTGTCGCCGTCGCCACTCACAGCCAGGGGCTGGTAAGACCTGTTACCCAGCGTCGCGCCTGTGACGACCGATGGCATGCGCCCGTGCAGGGCGTTGAAGCCGTGTGAGCGGTTGAGAAAGTAGGCCGGCGACTTACTGGAGCAACCGATACCGCTCATCTTGATTATTTGGTGCGGAGCCAGCGACATCTCGAAGGCTACATTGATGATCTGGCTAGAGATCGAGTCATGCCCGCAACCCTGGCATAGAGTGGAAGGCGCACCCTTGTAGTCGCCTTTCTCCAAACCAACCAGGTTCAGCTTTTCGCTACGCCCCTCTGGGCGGCCCTCGGCGCGGATTGTAGTTACCATTACTGATGCTCCTGTTCTAGTATTGCGGACTTAATGAAGTTGGCTGTAAGTGGTAACCCGTCGAGGTGAGCGACGGACCTGATGCTCATAGAGTGCTCCGGCACATGCAACCTGACCAGCGAACGCATTTGGCCTTCTATATTTACTTCTACCACGTAAACACGCTTGTGAGCATTTACAAAATCGGTGAGACTAACCTCAAGAGGGAGTGCTCGCAGCCTGATATAGCTGGTATCGAGGCCGCTCTCGCGCAGCAGGTCCCTTGCCTCTTCAATAGCTGTGTCGGTCGAGCCGAACGCTATTATGCCTACTTCTGCCCCAGGCCGGATGTCTGCTATGGGAGGCGGCACGAGCTTGCGAGCGGTATCGTGCTTCCTTTCGAGACGCTTCAGGTTCTGCTCCCAGTCGTCAGGGCGCTCGCTATAGACCGCCTTTGCGTTGTGTCCCGTGCCGCGTGTAAAGTAGGCCGAGAGGGGGTGCTTGTTGCCGGGAAGAGTGCGATAGGTGATTGCGTCGCCATCAACATCTTCGTATCGGGCCCAACTGCCCAGGCGCGATATATCTTCTGCGCTAAGCACCTTGCCTCTGTCCATAGGTAGGTCTGGATAGTCGAGCGGTTCGCTCATCCAGACGTTCATTCCCAAGTCGAGATCGCTGAGCACGAAGATCGGCGTTTGCAGGCGCTCGGCTAAATCGAAGGCCCGCCAGCCAAACTCAAAGCACTCTTTGACGGAGCCGGGGAGGAGGATTACATGTCGCGTGTCTCCATGCCCCAGGAAGTAAGTTGACATAACATCACCCTGCGAGGTCCTGGTGGGGAGACCCGTGCTGGGGCCGACGCGCTGGATGTCCCAGATTACACCCGGTATTTCTGCAAAGTAGCCAAAGCCGGCGAACTCTGTCATGAGAGAAATGCCTGGGCCTGAAGTAGAGGTCATAGCGCGTGCGCCGGACCAGCCTGCGCCAAGCACCATGCCTATGGCGGCAAGTTCGTCCTCGGCCTGCACAATAGCGTAAGTCTGGGTGCCGTCGACGGTGGGGCGGAGCTTGGGGAGATAGGTGGCAAGCGCATCAAATAGGCTGGTGGAAGGAGTGATAGGGTACCAGGCTCCAACGGTCACTCCGCCGTAAATGGCACCCAATGCGCCCGCCGTGTTGCCCTCGATCATAATGAGATCGTTGTTCCCCTGCATCCGCTCTACACGGTAGGGGTCTTGCTTGGTGAGGTTGTTTTGCACCCATTCCATGGTCATGGTGATTACGCCCATGTTCATTTCTACGGGCTTTGGTTTGCCCTTGAAATGGAGGTTTAAGCCTGCACGCAATTCTTCCACATCTATGCCCATGAGCACGCCCATAGCCCCAACATAGACCATATTGGCAACGTGGTCTCGCAGCTTGGGGTCGATATTAGCCTGCTTCATCAGATCTTTTACCGGCAGCGGATAGGAGACCACATCCTCTCTCGGGTTGAGGAACTTCATGTCGTCCGGGTGGAAGCAAACGCCACCCACCGGCAGCGTAGCATAGTCGTCCTGGGCTGTAGCAGGGTTGAACGCAACAAGCACTTCCGAGATGTCGCGGCGCGCTGTATAGCCATCTTTGCTCAGACGTATCGTATACCAGGTCGGGAGGCCTGAGATATTGGACGGGAAGAGGTTCTTCGACCCTACGGGGATCCCCATTTTGAAAATCGACCGCACGAGCAGCCCATTAGCGGTCTGGCTGCCGGAGCCGTTGACCGTGGCAATTACCAGCGAAAAATCGTTGACTACCTGCTTGCGCTCTGCGGCGCCGTGCAGCGCCACTTGATCTATTACGTCTAAGGCCCCCATGCTTGTCTTATCCTCCAACTCCTGGTCTCATGAAGCTAAAACTGCGGGTATGTGCTTAATACTCAATTAGCTCAATTGGAGCGTTGCACAACCCCGTCCGGGTGATTGCACTGGTTCTATCCGGGTGTGAGCAGATCGCGAGGATCTACTTCTTCCTCGCCAATCTGGGTGTTCCCTGTCTCATTGCCCTGGGCATCGATATTCTTTTCACCGACGAGATCTGCAGGGCCGGACATAGGCGATACTATTGGTACCACCTCTTCATCAGTAGCGCCCAGGTGGCTCATACCATCGGCGGACCCTTTACTGCCCGCGCCGGTGCGCCATTCTCCCTGGTGTGTGACGAATTCTTGATCTAACTCTTCGCGCACGTATGGAGCCTGAACTTCAGGTGATTGTGGCTCCTGGTGCCCTGTGCTGTCACTACTATCAGCCAATCTTTTCTCCTCATCGAGTTTTGGCTTTGTGCTGGAAGCCCTATGGAGGCTTGATTGTTAAGTATAGCACAACGTAAGAAATGGTGCGACTTCGCGGATGGTTCCCCGGCAACGGGCATGCTCCTACGCTATTACCAGCGGGCAAGTTCAATAAAGAGCAAACCAAACCCGCAGGGTTTGGTTTGCTCTTTATTGAACTTGCTCTGTCTCTGGCCAGGCCGGAGGGCCAGGGTTTAGACGTCCAGCAGGTCCATCTGTGCCCGCTGAAGCTTGCCGCTGTAGTCTATGTAGAGTGTCTTCCATTCGGTGAAGACATCGAGGCCGGCCTGGCCTGCCTCTCTGTGCCCGTTGCCCGTGCCACGGGTGCCGCCGAAGGGGAGCTGGATCTCCGCGCCGATGGTACCGGCATTGACGTAGATGATGCCCGTTGTGATGTCGCGCATCGCCTGGAATGCTTTATTGACGTCGGCTGTGAATATGGAGGAGGAGAGCCCATACTTGGTATTGTTGTTTACCTCGATGGCTTCTTCTATAGTGTCTACGGGGATCAGCGCGGTCACAGGGCCGAATATCTCTTCTTGCGCCACCATATCGTTGGCTTTGACGTTGGTAAAGAGCGTAGGCTTGTAGAAACTGCCCCTGGCAAGCGCTCCCTCAGTAGCAATCTCGCCTCCGGTGATCATCTCGCTGCCTGACTGTTTGCCTTCCATCACAATCTGGTGGATACGCTCGACCTGAGTCTTGTTGATCACAGGCCCAATATCGGTCTTTGGATCCAGGCCGTCACCGAGGCGGAACTTGTTTATTCGCTCTACCAGGCGCTTCTGCAGATCAGCGAGAGCGGCCCTCTGTACGATCACGCGCGATGCGGCTGTACACCGCTGGCCGGTTGTGCCAAAGGCGCTCCACAGGATGCCTTCTGTCGCCAGGTCGAGGTCCGCATCATCAAGCACGATGATGGCGTTCTTGCCGCCCATTTCGAGCGACACCCTCTTGAGGGTTTTCGCGCCCTGCATGGCTACTTGTTGCCCTGCGGCAGTGGAGCCGGTGAACGATATGAGTTTCACGCCGGGGTGATTGATGATAGCCTCGCCCACACTGCCGCCGGGGCCCAGCACGACATTTACCACGCCGTCGGGCAGACCTGCTTCCTGCAAGATTTTCACAAGCTGGATAGCCAGGAGAGGGGTGTCGGACGCAGGTTTGAATACTACCGTGTTTCCGCAGATAAGGGCAGGCATCAGCTTCCATGATGGAATAGCTATAGGGAAGTTCCAGGGCGTGATAGCGCCAACAACCCCTATTGGGTCGCGCACGGCCATTGCGAATTTATTGGGCAGCTCTGAAGGGACGACCTGTCCGAGGAGGCGTCTGCCTTCTCCCGCCATATAGAAGGTCATGTCGATAGCTTCTTGCACATCGCCCCGAGCCTCAGAGATGACTTTACCCATCTCCTGGGTCATCAAGCGGGCAAGTTCCTCTTTACGCTCAACGAGCATCTGGGCGCATTTGTAGAGTATCTCCCCTCGATGGGGGGCCGGCACTAGCCTCCACTTCTTGAACGCTGCCTCCGCAGCCTCGACTGCGCGGCTGACATCTTGCTCGTTCGAAATAGTAAGCACACCCAGCAGTTCGCCCGTTGCCGGGTTACGGCTGCCGAAGGTCTGGCCCGAGGAACCTTCTACCCACTTGCCCCCGATGAAATTCTTTACGAGCTCTTTAGCGTAGGTAGGCTGCTCGTTGCCGTTGCTGTTGCCTTTCTCCTCTGCGTACTCTGCCTTATGAACGGCAGGATCGCCGGGACCACTGTAGGTCTTGTCCATTCGCACCATCTCCTATCGTGATTATCAATTCTTCCTCAGCCCACGAGCTTTTTGCAGCTTGGGACCGCGAGACGCCAAATGGAGTTTAGCACACGCACATAGAGGGGTCAAGGAAGAAGCGCGGCTAAGTATCCCGTCTTCCCGGTCAGCGTTGCTGAGCCGCCCTGGGTCCGCTCTGT
>JALYYZ010000299.1 GCA_030945985.1 Chloroflexota bacterium | reverse complement strand
GGCCAGAGCGATGGTCACGCCGCGCCTACACACCCTCACTGTGCAGGGCAAGCGCGTACACCAGGTCGGCCTGCCGATACACTTCGGCTACTCGGGCGAGGTGACAGGCGGACAGGCTAACGAACTGATCCCCATTATCGTTGAGCCCAACGTAAGCATGCACGAGGGTAAGTCTTTCGTGTGCGAAGTGAAAAAAGGACGGCTCTCCACGCCGTCTGACAGCCCGAGCGAGACTGTCGCCAGGCGCCCAAGCGACGAGGCTATGCCCGATACGCACCACCAGGCGCAGCCCGAAGGTAGGACGGCGTGAGGCGTGAGGCGTGAGGCGTGAGGAGTGATCAGTGACCAGTGACCATTTATTCGTGAGTAACGGTTAGCGGTTAGACGAGCGGACAGCGGGTATGGGTTGGGCCAGTGGCTAGTGACGGAGCTTCGATACTAACCACCAACCACTAGTACCACACCAGCTAAAGACTGACTGTTTTGTTTCATTATTTCTCACATGGTGAGAAATAATGAAACTATCAATACTTTGCTGGTGAGGTACTAGCCACTAATCAGTGGTGAAGCCACTATCCACTAGCCACCCGTGACAAGGAGACGACCACTCATGGATCACGACGTAAGACCGGGCATACTTGAAGGGATGCGCGTTGTGGACGCGCCACCTGCCCACGAGCCGATGGGCTTCTTCACCGACTCTACCCTCTGCATCGGCTGCAAGGCTTGCGAGGTGGCGTGCAAGCAGTGGAACGGCCTGCCCGCCGATGGTATGGAGTGGAGCGGCAAGAGCTACGACAACACTCGCCAGCTTTCGTCGACCACCTGGCGGCACGTCACTTTCACGGAGATCGCGAAACCTGCGGCGGCCGGCTCTGCCTCGGTGACCGAATCGATGCGGTGGCTTTTCAACTCGGACGTTTGCAAGCACTGTACAGAGGCCCCATGCCAGCAGGTCTGCCCCACGGGCGCGCTCATCCGCAACGAGTTCGACAACGTTTATGTGCAGCAGGACATCTGTAACGGCTGCGGCTACTGCGTGGCGGCTTGCCCCTTCGGCGTCATCGGGCGCAGCGAACAGGATGGCAAGGCGCACAAATGCACGCTTTGCTACGACCGGCAGAAAGATGGAATAGAGCCTGCCTGCGCCAAAGCTTGCCCTACCGACTCGATCCTGTTCGGTCCTGTGGAGGAGCTGCGCAGCCGCGCGAAGGAGCGGTTGGAACGCGTGCGCGCCCAGCAGTCGCAGGCGTATCTCTACGGCGCGGACGACGCGGGCGAGTACAAGAGGCTCAACGCCTTCTTTCTGCTCACCGAGGAGCCGGCAGCCTACAATTTGCCTGAGGCCCCGCCGATGCCCACCGCTACGATGAAGCGCCGCTATATGTGGAGCGCGGCCGTTGGCGTCGGTATGAGTCTGTTCGGCGCGGCGGTCATGGCGCTCGGCAACAGGAGCAAGTAAGCCGTGAAGAGCACTCCCTGCCGGTGTAGTGGTGTAGTGTCGATGAGATCGTACCGGCGTCTTGGAGCAACAGGAGCAAGTAAGCTGTGAAAAGCACACCTACCGATAGAAAGCCCCGATCAATATCCCTCGGGGCCGCCCACACCAACCCAGCCGACGCCTACAAGGGCGTGCCTATTCTCAAGCTGCCTGTGTGGCATAACGAGGTAGCTGCCTACTTCTTCTTCGGCGGCATCTCGGCCGGGTCGGCAATAATTGGGTCGCTGGCCGAAGTCTTTGGTGGCGAGCGTTACAAACAGTTAGCGCGCACTGCCCACTACGTCTCTTTCGCCACCCTTCTGCCGTGCCCTCCCCTTCTGGTCGCGGACCTGGGTCGCCCTGAGCGGTTCCACCACATGATGCGCATATTCAAGCCCTCTTCGCCCATGAACCTGGGTTCGTGGGCGCTGCTGGTGCATGGAGCGGGGGCTACCGCCACGGTAGCCGGTATGCTGGCGGTCGAGAACAAATTGCCCATACCGGTGGTTGGCAGGTTAGGCAGGCTCTTCCCCGAAAAGGTCATGGCCGCGCTCGGCGTTCCAAGCGCCCTTGTGCTTGGGGGCTACACGGGCGTGCTGCTGGGCACTACCTCCAACCCGGTCTGGTATACCTCGCAGATGCTTGGCGGCCTCTTTATGGCAAGCTCGCTCGGCTCAGGCGCCGCCGCCATTTCATTGGCCGATGCGCTCAGTACACGAGGCAGCCACGGGAATGGACCGGCAACGCGGGCTCTCGGGATTGGCTTCGATGCCGTGGAACTAGCCCTGCTTGGCGGCTACGTCGCGACTACCGGCGCGGCGAGGAAACACCTCCTTGCGGGCAAAGAAGGCAGGTTGGTGCGCGGTGCCGCAGCCGCGCTGGGTATCTCGTTGGGGCTTCACGTCGTGAGTGCCGTGTTGCCGAAGAGCGACCGACTCCTGGGTGCGCTCTCCGGGGCCGTCGGCCTGGTAGGGGCTGCCATGCTCCGTTCGGGAGTAGTATCCGCAGGTCGCCGTGCCGCTGCCGACCGCGAAGGGACCCTCGAGGCGATGAAGCCCCGCAAAGGCTCGCCCGGCTGGAGAGTGACCGGGGCTTCGCAGCCTGTATAGTCGAGACGTAAGCATGCACGCGCTTGAGTAGGGCCGATCCCATGTCTGGTTGGCGCATGCCCTGTGGGATTGCAACTATTGCAACGAGACTTTCATGCGGGTCGACATAAGCTTGAAGCCAGAATAGTTTTGCGGTCTGCCAGCGCATCCGGGAGGTCTCGCAGGTTCCCATTCTAATGCTCACCGTGCGCAATGATACTCTGGACAAGATCCCTACATTCGACCTTGGAACTGACGACTACCGAAGCCGAAGCCTTCGACCTCCGTTCTGGCTACCGTCCCACTTTTAGATACATGCATCACCAATAACGCTGCATCTATTGTGAACTACGGGGAGCGGTATCACAGTGGAGAGCGGATCAGTACACGTTTCATTGAGTCAAGGATCAACCAGATGGTAAGCAAGCGCATAGTCAAGAAGCAGCAGATGCCATGACGCCAGAGGGCGCGCACCTGCTGCTACAAGTGAGAACGCGGGTGATCCACGAAGATTGGGAGGGCACCTTCCGCACGTGGTATCCGAACTTCCGACCTGCGCGAACGCTGGATCCAGCAACTCTACACGCAGCCTGATACCCCCGACTTTTTAATGCTCTCGTATGACTGCTTTGCGGTGCCTGATCAGGGCGTCTGGCAATTTGGAAAGAAAGCGCTCGAGACTATCTTTGCTACCTGCCCCCTGCTTGCGTTGCTCCCCGCACGAAAGTAGGCCCTGTTTGCTGGTGCCACACACGGCTCTCCCACCCCTCCACAGGCGTAGCCGCTCATTATCTTACGTGAGGCCATTCTCTCTATCCACTGGTAATATGGACTTCCCGGGGCCACGTCCTCGAAGGTCTGCCCTGTAGGCGCCTCGCTGTATCCCCGGGCGTTGCTCACTATCTTTGCCGTTTGCCCCCTGCTTGCATTGCCTGCCGGCAGGAAGTAGGGCCTGTTTTGTGGCGCTATGCACGGCCCTGCCGGGGGAAGGCCACATGGATAGCCGCTCATCACTCCTGTGGCCGCCAGCCGCTCTACGTACTGGAAGAAGATCCCATCGGGCACATCCTCAAAGTGCTGACGACCCGAATAGTAGCTCTGGTATAGACCTGCTGCCGCAGATACCATCTTGGACAGTTGGCCGCGAGTAACCAGGTTGTTGGGGCGGAATGTGCCATCGGCGTAGCCGGAGATAATTGCCCTGCATGTGAGGCAGCGCACATAGGAGTAGAAGGGTGAGCCGGCAGGCACATCACTGTACTCAGGGGCGTCACACACCATCGCTATCTTCACCACGATTGCATCATCAAGGTCGAACTTGTTGCCCTGGAACGAATTCACATTGGGGAAATCATACGAGCCGGTCCAACCCGCCACATATATATCGCTCCCCTTGAGCGCTATCGCAGCTCCGGCGTCGTCGCCTGTGCCACCCAGGTAGGTAGAGAAGAGTAGGGCGCTCCCATCCGCAGCCACTTCACTCACGTACAGGTCGATGCCTCCTGCGTTTGCCCCTTGCACAGCTTGTACTGTAGGGAAGTCTGAAGATAGCGTCGTACCCACCACGTAAGCATTACCGTTCAGGTCGAGCGCTATGCCTCCATAGAAGCGGTCTGCGCCGCCTCCCACTTCCTGGTTGCTGCCCCCCAGGTAAGTTGAGTAGGCCAGCGCTGAGCCTTGCGGGTTGATCTTGCTCACGAAGGCGTCCTGAGAGCCTCCATAGGAGGGTTGTATCGCATGTGCAGTGGGGAAGTTGGTGGAGAGGGTAACACCCGCCACATAAGCCGCCCCTTGCGTGTCCACGGCTATGCCCCCAACCAGGTCATCGCGGCTGCCCCCCAGGTAAGTGGAATAGACCAGCGCTGATCCTTGCGGGTTGATCTTGCTCACGAACAGGTCAGAACCGCCCGCGTTAGAGGCTTGTATCGGGTTCAGCGTGGGGTAATCAGTTGACAGCGTATTCCCCGCGATATAGACGCTCCCGCTCCCGTCCACAGCTATGCCTTCACTTTCTTCGTATCGGCTGCCTCCCAGGTATGTGGAGTAGACCAGCGCTGAACCTGCCTGGTTGAACCTGGTGATGAATGCGTTAACATCTCCCCTGAGCGTCCCTTGTATCGGGTTCATCGTCGGGAAATCGGGCGAGGAGGTATTGCCCGTTACATAAATGGTGCTGTCCCCACCCAAAGTTATCCCTGTGGCTCCTGTATAGCGGGTACCACCCAGATAAGTGGAGAATACCAGTGCCGATCCTTGCGGGTTGATCTTGCTCACGAAGGCAGTCGAAGCTCCAGGGTAAGTCGGCTGGAAAGCGTTAGCCAGAGGGAAATCACTGGAAAGAGTCGTGCCGGTTACATAAGCGTTGCCGTCACTGTCTACAGCTATGCTGTTGGCGTAGTCGATGTAACCGCCACCAAGATAGGTGGAGTAGATCAGCGCCGAACCCGATGGGTTGAACTTGGTTATGAACGCATCAGGCCATTGTGCGTTCACTATTGCGGGCTGCAGAGGATCGGCAAGAGGGAAATCAACCGATCCCGTTGTACCCGTCACGTAGATATTGCCTGCGGCGTCTACTGCTATGCTGTGTGCCCTATCAGTGTTGTGCCCTCCGATGTACGTGGAATAGGTCAGGTAGGGGTCAATGATGAGGGGCAGACTTTTGTCGTAGTTGCCCAACCGGAAGCCTATGCTGTCGTCGGCGGCTAAAGCATAATGAACGTCCACCGAAATCCGCCTGCTGCCCACCTCCTGCCATGCGAGAGGTGCCTGTTCCGATACGGTGGCGGCTGCTGTTGCCTGTACGGGCGCTGCTTGTGGGGGGCTTACGCTTGTGACCTTATGGTTGATCTTTGGCTGCGAATAGGCAGAGGAGAGGGG
>JALYYZ010000280.1 GCA_030945985.1 Chloroflexota bacterium | reverse complement strand
ACTCCACACCTCGTGAAGCCTTGAATGTAGCATGCCAAAAAAGTAATCATCTTCTCGTGCAAACACGTACAGCTTATGAGCAATATTAATACCTGTTGGTTCCCAGGCGAACAATCTATACTTTGCCACTTCAGGGGTTACAATACATTTCTCCAAGTGCGAGACTGCATTCCTCAACGCCAAGGCTGGCCGCCCATGTATCCACCAATTTCGACGTTCCGCCGGATTTCGCACTTTATCGCGTTCAGGCTTTACATGCTGCTCAACATATGCAAAGGGCCGCTCATACATTGCGGCGTCTTCTTTGGACATACTTGTGCCAAAGTCGATGATCCACATATGGCGAGGCCGTTGGACTACGTCGTAGGCGTTTATCCAAGGAACTACGACATCTGAATTAGGACGCTGGTTAGGGTTCATCGGTTCACGCAGTAAGCGTTCGGCAACTGCATTTTCGATGTCGAAGGCACCTTTCTTTGTGTCACCAATAAATGCAATACCCGCATTTTCGGGCAGCTTCTGGATGTGTGTCAGATCAAGGTTGGTGCTTAGATCCGGGTTTATTGTGGTTACTAGCTTGCCATCGAGCACGCGCATCTGTTCAGTGCCGTTGTCGAACCCCACCAGAGCGACTCGCACGTCGGCACCGTTGAGTACCCACGGACGATTACTCCACGCCAAAAATATGTCGCCACTCCTCTTTATCGCACTCAGAACCTGTTGATTACCGCCACGTCGGATTGTTTGAGTCGCAAGAAGACCAACCCGTTTCGCGTGGTCACCAGTTATTTGTTCGCGAGCACGATCAAACCAATAGCAAACCAAGTCCGCGCCAGCGGGTACGCGTCGATCGTAGAGTTTCCAGAGCCCTCCTATATAGTCATCACCGAGTTCACGTCTCATCTTACTCCCACCCAAAAACGGCGGATTGCCGATAATCACATCCGCCTGCGGCCACTCTGGTTCTACTGGCTTACCCTGCTCATCGTATGCCAGGATAGCGTCCATCTCCAGGATGTTGTGGAGGGGCTTCAGGATGGGGCTTGAGGGGATGCCGAAGCCGTTGTCGTGCAGCCACTGGATGTAGCCTATCCACACCACTACCGAGGCCAGGGCGTGGGCGTAGGGGTTCAGCTCTATGCCGTGCAACTGCGTGGGGCTGACGGCCGGGAACATGGCGGACAGGCCGTTGGAGGCTGCAAAGACGCTCACCTCTTTCTCAAGGTCGAGCAGCCGCTTCAGGGCCACGTAGAGGAAGTTGCCGCTGCCGCAAGCCGGGTCGAGCACCCGCACAGAGGCGATCTCCTCAGCAAAGCTTGTCAGCAGGCGCGACATCTCCTGGAGTGTGCGGGTAGCCGCAGCCCTGTCTCCACGCTCCGTAGCCGCGTCCCTCCTGGCGATAAGCTCCTGCGCCTGCCCCTGCACTTCCAACCAGCGCCGGCGTAGCGGCTCCATCAGCACGGGCTCCACGATCAGCAATATATCCTCGCGGCTGGTATAGTGCGCCCCTAGCTGCGACCTCTTCGAGGGGTCGAGGCTCCGCTCGAAGAGGGTGCCGAAGATAGCGGGCTCGATGCTCGACCAGTCGAGAGCCGCAGCACGGGAGAGGATCATCAGGTCGTCAGTCGTCAGCTCCAGTGCTGTGTCGTCCTCGAAGAGCCCGCCGTTGAAGTAGGCTATATCGTCGGCCCCGAACGATCCTCCCGTGGACATGGCCGAGAAAAGCTGCCGCACGCGCACGGCGAAGTCCTTCGGACGGGTACGAGTCGCCTCGACTAGCCTGCTGAACAGCTTCGGCGGCAGGAGGCCAATATCCTCTGCGAAGAGGCAGAAGAGGAGGCGCATCAGGAAGTGGGCCGACTGCTCCGGGTCGTGTCCCCATTTGCGCAGGCTGCTGGATAGCCTGGCGAACTCCTGCGCCGCCTTCTCTGTTACCTGGCTGACAGTCTGCTGGGGCCGCAACCGCTCGGGCGATGCAAAGGCCGCGCGCAGCACGTCGAGGGCGCTGAGATTGCTTTCCTCCAGGGGCGCGGGGCTCAGCAGGTCGTCCAGCGTGAAGGCGTAGACGCGCTTGATGGTGCCCGTGAAGTTGGTATGCACCTCGAAGCGGTTGAAGTCGCAGACGATCAGGAGGGGAGGGTTTTCAAGGTCCTCCCTGTACTGTAAGAGCTGCTTGTAAGCCGCAGTGAGGTCTTTGTGCTTGCCTTTGTACTCCCAGGCGAACGCGCTGCGCTTCCAGACATCAGCAAATCCTCCTCCCCCGCCCGACTTGGCGGCCCCCTTCTCGAAGGTAAAAGATGTGCCCCCAGGGTCCACCTCGGCGGGGTGCTGCTGGCCGAGCACGTCGCACAGGTCGAGAAAGTGCTCCTGGGCTCCGCTGCGCTCGGTGCGAGTGGACGCCTGCCAGCGAGCTACAAAGTCGGGTAGGGTCAGCGGCATGTCTGCTCCAGCATGAAAGAGTTATTGTGGGGTGGTCAGAGTATAGCAAGCGGGCGGGAGCAAGGCAAGTTAGTAGGGGAGAAAACGGGCAGGGTATTGCTTCTTGACAGGCAGTAAAGCATGGAATAGACCCTTGATATGGTAAGGTACGCTTTACTTTATGAGATAAGCTTTACTCTCGCGAGTAGCAAAGGGGTACTAGGATGAAGGAGATTATCTCTACGATATCCAGCAAAGGACAGGTCACCGTTCCTGCGGAGGTAAGAAAGCGCCTGGGGGTCAAGCAGGGAGACAAACTTTCCTTTGTTATAGAGGATAGCGGGAGCGTGCGCGTAGAGGCGTCCCGATACCGGACTATTGCCTCACTCAGGGGAGCGGCAGGTGTATTGAGGCAGCCGCTAACCTGGCAAGAGATACGAGAGATTGCCCGTGAAGACGCGATCGGTGACATTGCCGAGCAGGCATAGGAGAAACGAGCCAAAGCGACATGGCTGAGCTTTTCATTGTAGCTTCATGGACCTTCTAGCTTTTGAAAGAGAGACAACCAATCAAAACACTCTGTGTTTTGATTGGTTGTATGGGAAAGAAACGCTCTTTCCCCAAGAAGTCGCTTGAAGAGGCATTAGGAAGGTAAAAGAGAATGAGCACATACCTGGTAGTTTTAGAAGAGGGCCCGACTAGCTACGGCGCATACTCACCCGATGTTCCGGGGTGCTTTGCTGTGGGTAGCACCACGGAAGAGGCGTTGCAGCGCTTCCAGGAGGCATTACAGTCTCACATGGAGTTGCTAAGGGAAGAGGGCGAAGAAGTGCCCCTGCCTACCGCACAATCAGCTACGGTAGATATTTTGGTTCCGGCTTGATGTGCCAAGACCAGCATCCAGGCGCGCATCAGGATCAGCGTCACATAGTCGAGTAGGTGTTGCGCGAAGGAGTGCCGAGAGGCTGCACGTCACAGCTTCTTGATTAGCGGGATTGTATCCTGCGCGTACCTCTGCTGCTCGGCCCAAAGAGCGGAGGGGTTCAGCAGCTCGTCGTTATAGTCCGCTTTCTTCCTGCGCGCCATCATGCTCGACAGATCGCTCCCAACCTGAAGCCATTGGGGGTCTGTCTGAACCTGATAATAGAGGATGACGCACCCATGATCCGCAAGGCACAGTTCGACTTGAACATACGAATATTTTGCGCGGCAAACCTTCAGGATATCAGTTTGCAACTTGAGCTATTCCTGGCAAGGCACCAGGCGGCATAGTAGGTCCGGCTGATCGCGCAACGCCACATTGCCTCTTGCTGTTGCGCGCCCTTCGTACTTTTGGCTTGCTCAGCGAGTACACAGGCCAAAGTATAATAGGCTTCCCAGTCGAAGCTCACGCAGAGGTAACGTCGATCGACAGGCGGCCCCGCGCCGCAGGCATCCTGGAGAACCACCAATTCCGCTGCAGGGACCGGAGCCGGTCAATAGATTCGTTCGCGCCGAGCCGTGTGTCAACGTTCACAAAGAGGCGCTCATCGTCCTCCATCGATTCGGGGTCGCGAAAGAGTTCCAGCTTTACAGCGGCGTCGGGGAAGTAGCTCTTGATGTAATCTGTCCCCTCCAACAGTATGGAGAAGAGGAACGGGTGAGCACGCAAGTATCGCTGCAATGTGATACGGTCAGACACAGAGTAGCCGGCGCTTATGAGTTGCCCCACAGGCACCACGGCTGAACTCGCCCGCGAGCCGTTTCGCACATGTCCTGGTGCAGACCTGAAAATGGTTCTTATCGCGTGCTCGGGGTGTACATCATACATAGCCGAAACAAGGGAGGAGAAGTCCTGCTCAAGCACCCACTCAACAATGCTCTTGGCCTGCGCAAATAGCTCAAGAGGCATTGCCGCAATCAACTTCTTCGCACGATTGATGAGATGATCGTTTGCCGAAATAACGCGGAATTTCTTCGAGTTAGGCGGCTCGGTATCCGCTAAGCCCTGCTCCACCAGCAGGTAAGCGTCATTCTGTACCTCCGGGCAGTACATACCATAGTTATCAGCTGTAAAGGAGTATCTGGATGCCGGGCGCTGCGAAACAGAATCGATAGGCAATTCACTCTGCAAGCGAAAGACCACCTTCTGCAGTTGAACGGGCGAAAGACCCCTGCTGTCGGCGAGGGCCAATGCCAGAAGTGTTAGATGCTTCTTCGTTAGCGGCTGCATTCTTCCTCCCCCCTCGGCAATGTTGAATGTTGTTAGAACATAAGTTCGCACAGATAGCTATTATACACGGCCCTTCGACACTCGTCAATGCTGATCGGCTGACATCCAGCCATAAATATTTTCTCTGCTGTAGTATATGCGGCGCGACCTTCAGATCGTGCGTGGATGATGTCATTAGTGACCTCGCTGTTTCGCGGGTTTTGTGCGTAACTGGGACTTATAACTGGATGTCAGTGGCGACCTGGCATCCAGTCATAACTATTTTCTGTGCTGTAGTAACCAATGGTGCTAGTTTGACAAAGGCAAAAGGTTCTCGGATAACCTGAAGT
>JALYYZ010000278.1 GCA_030945985.1 Chloroflexota bacterium | reverse complement strand
ATACCTATGCTCACCGCGCAGCTCAATTAGAGGGCCTGCTCATCAATTTACGCTCGGTGCAGGCAACAGGTCTGGCACAGGAGGCCATATGTTAGCTCCTGAGCCAGCCGTTAGCCTGAACATTGTCATACTGGGTCTCTCTATCACATCGTCCTGGGGGAATGGGCATGCCACCACCTACAGGGGCCTGGTAAAAGAGCTTGCCGGCCGAGGTCACTCTATCCTCTTCCTGGAGCGTGATGTACCCTGGTACGCCCGTAACCGTGACCTGCAGGGCTCGCCATATTGTTCCACAAAGTTATATACGGGCCTGGACGACCTGATGGCTCGCTTTACAACGGCCATAAGTGAGGCCAACCTTGTGATAGTAGGCTCCTATGTTCCCGAAGGTGTGGCAGTGGGCGAGTGGGTGACGCGCACTGCATATGGAGCCACGGCCTTCTACGACATCGATACACCTGTGACACTGGCGAAGCTTGCCCGTGGTGACTTTGAGTATCTCACGCCGGGGCTAATAGAGCGCTACCAACTATATCTCTCATTCACAGGTGGACCCATTCTCGACATTATAGAGCGAGAATACGGCTCTCCTATGGCCCGAGCCCTTTACTGCTCTGTCGACCCGGCTTTGTATTACCCTCTGCCTGCGGAGCTCCCCCAACTTCGGAGATGGGACCTCGGGTACATGGGAACCTACAGCGATGACCGGCAACCTCCGCTCGATAACCTGATGCTGGAGCCTGCGCGGCAATGGTTACATGGCAGGTTCGTGGTAGCGGGACCTCAATATCCGCCCGACATCACCTGGCCTCAGAACGTGGAGCATATCGAGCATCTGCCGCCTGTTCGGCACGTGGAATTTTACAACGCGCAGCGCTATACACTTAACATCACGAGGGCAGACATGGTGCGCGCCGGCTACTCACCGAGCGTGCGCCTATTCGAGGCTGCTGCTTGCGCCACTCCTATTATTAGCGACTACTGGGACGGACTGGATACTTTCTTTTGCTTCGGCACGGAGATATTGGTGGCGCGCTCACATCAGGATAGCCTCCGCTATTTGCGGGAGATCCCGGAGGAGGAACGGCAGCAAATAGGTGAACGCGCTCGCAGCCGAGTGCTTGCCGAGCACACCGCTGCCCATCGTGCTCAAGAGCTTGAGGGTTACGCTATGCAGTTGTCGGGCAAGAGCTTATCAAGCAGGTCCATGTCGGAGCAGGTGCTATGACGTTGCATACCATCGGCAATACACTGCAATCGCCAGGCGGAGGGCGTAAGGAGATAGAAGAGCTTGGCCCCTGGTTTCACAACCTGCACCTGGACGACGGCACCCAGACCGCGCCTGACCACCCCCTCGGTGATTTCCCCAGATACAAGTGGGCGAGTCTCGCGCCCAGTCTACCGGAGAACCTCGAGGGCTGGAGCGCGCTGGACATAGGCTGCAACGCCGGATATTACTCATTCGAGCTTGCAAGACGTGGAGCTCATGTTACCGGGATCGATATTGACGCCCACTACCTGGCACAAGCGCGCTGGGCAGCCGGAGAGTTCGGTCTGACCAATCAGGTCAATTTCAGGCAAATGCAGGTATACGATCTAGCGCGCCTCGACCAGGAGTTTGACCTTGTGCTCTTCATGGGGGTCTTTTACCATCTACGCTACCCCACCCTGGCTCTTGACATAGTGGCTCAGAAGGTCAAACGGCTGATGGTCTTCCAAACGCTGACCATGCCAGGCATGGAGGTGTATGACAACACAGGCGACATGGACATCACCCACCGCGAGGCGATGCTTGAGCCCGGCTGGCCCAAGATGGCCTTTATCGAGCATCTGCTGGCCGGCGATCCTACCAACTGGTGGGCTCCCAATCATGCAGGTGTAGAGGCCGTGCTTCGCTCCAGTGGCATGTCGGTACATGCCCATTTGGGGCACGAAATGTACCTCTGTGCGCCTGACCCTGAGCACCCTTCATGTATAAACACCTGGAATAAAGACGAATTATTATCAGCCACCGGCCGCGAGGCGCTCACATGAGCGTATGGCTGCACGGTAAATCACGGGGTAGCGAATAGCTCTTTCTATGTCTGTGTTCGACAATCCATTGCTTTATAGGCCCTCCGCTATACCTCGCAGGTCTGAAGGTATGGCTTATGTAGAAGTAGCGCCTGGTGGGCGCTATTTTATGACTACGGACGGCAAGCCTTTTCTGGCCATAGGCCACAATGACGCTATGGTTTGGCCTACCTTGCTCTGCATGCACTACGAGCAGGATTTAGCCTCGGTCGAAGCATATATCAAGATGCTGGCGGAGCATGGCGTGACGGTGCTACGCATCATGCTGGAGTATTGCCAGGATGATGAATGGTACTTCGAGAACCCTGTGGGGCAGCCTTTGCCTGAAGCAGTGCTTTACTGGGACGACCTTATCGGCCTCTGCGAGTGTTACGGTGTGAGGCTATTGATCTCTTTCTGGGACACCTTTTTTATGTCCCGCCGTTGGGAACACCACCCGTACAGCAAAGGGAGTAGCGGTTTCGACGGACCTGGGAGTTTCTGCACCAGCCCTTCTGCTTTTGAGGCCCAGAAAGGACGTATCAGCTTCTTTATCGAGCGCTGGGGGAACTCGCCGGCTATTTTTGCTTACGACTTGCTCAACGAGATACACCCATACTGGGGAGGCACTCCAGAGGAGCAGCACCGCTGGGTAGGCGAGATGGCGCGCTTCGTGAAGGGTTATGAGATGGAACGCTGGGGCAAGCGCCACCTGCTTACCGTCTCCATATTCGGCTCCAAGCCTGAGAATGGTTACGACGAGCTGATATTGCGCCATCCCGAGCTTGACTTCGCCAGTACCCATGTGTACGAATTCGGCCTCGTCGACAACCCTGATAATAGTATCGACTGTGCAGTGGTTATGTCCGATGCGGTAAAGTTTGCCCTGGAGCAGATGCCGGTTAGTCGTCCATTTACCGACAGCGAAAGTGGCCCTATCCACCTGTTTATGGACCTGCATCGCCAATTGGAGGAGCCTTTCGAGAGTGAATACTATCACAACATGAGCTGGGCGCACCTGGCGACGGGCGGTGCGGGCAGCGGTATGCGCTGGCCTTTTCGTGTTCCGCACTGCCTTACTCCCGAGATGCACCTTGTGCAACGTGGGATGTCCCGCTTCGCCGCTGCCTGCAATCTTGACTGGCTCACCTTCGCACCGGAACTCGGGGGTCACCTGCTGGGCCTGCGAAACCGTAGCGATGCCTCGGCTACCGCTGCCTCGGTGCTGCTATTCGGCTGCCTTGATGGTACTCAGGCGCTGGTATGGCTATTACGTGATAGCCGCATAGCTCTTGACCCTGAATCTGTTGATCTTGATCTGTGCATAGAGCGTATGGAGCCTGGACAGTACATTGCAGAGTTCTGGGAGACTTACTCGGGTGAGAAGCTGGGTGAGGTTGTTTGTTGTTCCGTAGGTAGTCTCACCTCCCCGGTCCAGGTTGGAACTGCAAGCCTTATAGCTGCCTCTCTTAGAGACGTTCAACCAACCGGCGGTGCCACTCTACGCATTGCCTTGCCTTCCTTCACGCTCGACCTGGCAGTTACCATCAAGCTGCAATCGTCTGGTCAGGGGCGTAGTTTATGAGCACCCACGCGAAGAGTGTGGAGCCTCAATATAGAGAGGCAGCTATACCTCGTGACACAGATAGCATGCCCTATGTTCGGGTGGCTCCAGGCGGGCGCTACTTTGTGACAGAGGACGGCAAACCATTCCTCGTGATCGGCCATAACGACGCCATGCCCTGGCCGAACATGCACAACCTCCACTACGAGAATGACATCGCTACCACGGAAGCATATATAAAGATGCTCGTGGAGCACGGTGTGACGGTTATCCGTGTCATGTTGGAGTATGTTCAAGATACAAAGTGGTTCTTTGAGCGACCCGTGGGCACGGTGCTGCCGGAGGCCGTGCTCTACTGGGACGATCTCGTAGGACTCTGTGAGCGTTATGGACTCCGCCTGCTGGTGCTTTTCTGGGACACTTTCTTCCTCTCGAAACGTTGGAAACACCACCCTTACAGCCGCAAAGGCACAGGCTTCACGGGCCCCTGGAGCATGTGTACGAGCATAGAGTCTATGGAGCACGAGAAGGCACGCATCAAGTTCTTCATAGAACGTTGGGGCAACTCGCCCGCTATATTCGCCTATGATCTTTATAATGAGATACACCCTCACTGGGGAGGCACGCCTGCGGAACAAGCTATATGGGTGACGGAGATGGCGCGCTTCATCAAAGAGTACGAGACTGTTCGTTGGGGTAAGTGCCACCTGCTGACGGTTTCGTTCTTTGGTTCCAGGCCGGAGGGGGGTTATATAGACCTGATATTCCGCCACCCGGAGCTTGACTTCGCAACAACGCACGTCTACCAGTCGGACGCCAAAGACAACCCGCACGAC
>JALYYZ010000268.1 GCA_030945985.1 Chloroflexota bacterium | reverse complement strand
GGTCACCGATTACTCCCTGTTCAAGAACCCTATGGTAAACGACGTGCGCGAGCCTGGTTCAACGATGAAGATACTCACTTACTCTTCTTCGATCGACGCGGGCGCGGTCACCCCCGACACCACGTTCTACTGCAACGGCTACGTAATGCGTTATGGCACTCGCCTCAACAATGCCACATTTACAGCTTACGGCCTTGAGAGCATGAGGATGGGCCTGGGCCGCTCCGACAACATAGCCTCGATCTTTGCTGCGGAAAAGTTAGGCGAACCGAACTTCTTTAAGTACATCAAAGCTTTTGGGATAGGCCAGCGTACAGGTATAGACCTGGCAGGCGAAGTATCCGGGTTGATCGCCTATCCGGGACAAGATGGTTACTATCCGATCAACCTGGACACCAACTCTTTCGGCCAGGGAGTAGCTACCACTCCAATCCAGATAGTAAATGCCGTATCGGCGGTGGCGAACGGCGGTATGCTCATGAAGCCACATGTGCTTCAGAGCATTCAAGAGGGAGGCAAGACGGTGCAGTCAGTGACCCCGCAAGAAGTGCGACGCGTTATCAAGCCCGAGACGGCGGGTGAGATCGCCGACATGCTCGCCTATGGCGTGGAGAACAAGCTGGTGGCGCGCTTCGCGAAAGTGCCGGGCTACCATGTATCGGTGAAGACCGGCACCGCAGAGATAGCGGAGAATGGCGGTTACGCGGCGCGCGGCTCGTTCGCTTCGGCCATGGGCTTCGCTCCGTCGCACGGCGCAAAGTTCACCCTGTATATAGGTATCCTCAATCCGAAGACGAGCCAATGGGGCGAGAATACCGCTTCGGTGTCGTGGGGTCGTCTGGCTAAAGAGCTACTCCTCTATATGAAAGTGCAGCCCACAGAGCCACTTGCCACGCCAACTCCCGTGCCCTAGAGCAACTTAGAACCGCTTCCTCAACTTGGTGCCTCTTCAAGCGACCTCTTGGAGAGAGCGCTTCTTTCCAAACAAACAAAACACGCAGTGTTTTGTTTGTTTTACCTTCAAAAGCTAAAAGGTCCATGAAGCTGAATTAGCAAGGGCAAGAAAGAAATCAAAACCTCGCAGGTTTTGATTTCTTTCTTGCTACGAAGAGATACCTTCCATAGAAGGATTGCCCCTTTGAATAATATGCTGTATTCTTCTTAAGACTTCCCACGATCTTCATAGGGCCGTGACTCGCGGCTTTAGAGCTGAAAAAACAGATTATGTTCACATTAGAAGATATATTGGAGGGCACCCAGGGCAGGCTAGACGAGGCTGCGGGTGCCCTGACCATGACGGGCCTGGGCTTCACCCATGTGGCTATCGATTCGCGTGGCGACCTGTCCGGTGCTCTCTTTGTTGCCTTGCCGGGCGAGCGAGTTGATGGGCATAGCTTCGTGCTGGATGCGGCGGGACACGGCGCGCTTGGGGCCCTTGTACGCTCTGATTGGCAGGCTCCTCCTTCTCTCGCATGGAGTGTGGCCCTCGTCCGTGTCGATGACCCATTGGTCGCCCTGCAGAGGCTCGCCGCATGGTGGCGCGCGCGACACAACCTGCAGGTGATCGGGATTACCGGCAGCGTCGGCAAGACCTCCACCAAAGAGGTTCTTGCTTCGGTACTCTCCAGCCGTTACCGTACCCTCAAGTCCGAAGGCAACCTCAATAACGAGATTGGCTTGCCCGTAACGCTGCTTAATCTGAACGATCTGCATGAAAAGGCTGTGCTCGAGATGGGGGCGGGCTACGAGCTGGGAGAACTTACCATGCTCTGCGAGTGGGCCAGGCCCGAGATAGCGGTGGTCACAGCCGTGATGCCGGTTCACCTTGAGCGCATGGGCACGATCGAGCGGATAGCCCTCAATAAGAGTGAGCTACCACGCTCCCTCCCTGCGAACGGCACCGCAGTGCTCAATGCCGACAACCCTTACGTCAAAGCGATGATTGCGGTAACTTGTGCCCGCGTCTTTCTCTATGGCATAGAGGAGAGCTATGACCTGTGCGCCTCGGACATAGAGGGGCACGGACTGCAAGGGGTACACTTCACCATGCACGAGCGCGAAGGGGGGCGCAGTTGGCGCGTGAAGCTGCCTCTGCTTGGCCGCCACAGCGTCCACACCGCACTGGCAGCAGCCGGCGCCGCCTATGCCGCAGGTATGGACTGGGAAAGTATAGTGCATGCTTTGCAGCGCCTTGATGCGCAGGTGCGATTGATAGTGGTGCCTGGTCATAACGGCTCTACCCTTATAGACGACAGCTATAATGCATCTCCCGACTCTACACTGGCCGCGCTCAACCTTCTGGAGGAGATGCCTGGCGAGCGCATCGCCGTCCTTGGCGATATGCTGGAGCTTGGCAGCTATGAGCACGAGGGACACGCAAAGGTAGCCCGCAGGGCAGCGGTTATGGCCCACAGGTTGGTAGTAGTGGGTAGTCTCGGCAGATTGATAGGGGTAGAAGCCTTACGATCGGGCATGGCCCCCGAGAAGGTCTTCTTCGCCGCCGATAACGAACAGGTCGTAGAGTACCTACGCCGTGTGTTGAAGCCGGGCGCGCATGTGCTGGTGAAAGGCTCGCGCGGCCTGCACATGGAGCAAATAGTGGACGCCCTGAAAGCCTAGTTATGGAAGCTATATATGCCTAACCCACTCTTTATCTTACTGGCAAAGGGCCTGCCTCTGGTCCTCGACCT
Source organism: Chloroflexota bacterium (assembly GCA_030945985.1). Taxonomy (GTDB): domain Bacteria; phylum Chloroflexota; class Chloroflexia; order QHBQ01; family JADMIH01; genus JADMIH01. The sequence goes on along the minus strand of JALYYZ010000268.1, from coordinate 8,463 downwards.
TGCGGCCCAGGCAAGCCCAACCGCTAGCGCCACTACTACTCCCGGCGCGGGTACCGTTGTGACTGTTGCATCTACAAAGACCGACATGGAGCGTGCGCTCACCCTGGGCGCTGTGGCATTCCTTATGGGTTTGGTGCTTGGCAAGCCCTCGATCAACTGGCTGCGCGACCACAAGATAGGGAAGCACATTCGTATCGAAGGCCCTGAGCGCCACCAGATAAAGACGGGCACACCTACCATGGGCGGGTTGATCTTTATCATACCGCTGGTTCTGCTCATCGCTATTTTTATGGATATAGTCAAATACAAGTCGTTGCTCTTGCCTCTCGGTATCGTTATCTCCTGCAGCATACTTGGCGGCTTTGACGATTTGCTGAGCACAGTCGTCCGAAACCAGGGTGGCCTGGCGGCTCGCTTTAAAATGGCCTGGCTCCTGGCGATATCAGTAGTGTCGGCGTGGATACTGCACGTTCCGCTGAACCTGCACACCGTTTCTATACCTTTCGTGAAGCAGCCTATCGACATAGGAGACTTCTACTATATCGTTGCTATCGTTGCCATCTCCGGTATGGCAAATGCGGTAAACCTGACCGACGGGCTCGATACCCTGGCCGGAGGCACATCGGCTATCGCCTTTGTCTCCTTCGGCGTGATAGCCTACCTACAAAACCAGCCCCCTGTTGTCTATTTGTGCTTCGCGACAGTGGGCGCGTTGCTCGCCTTCTTGTGGTTCAATGCTCACCCCGCCATGGTCTTCATGGGCGATGCGGGCTCACTCACGCTGGGCGCATTGCTGGCGGTGGCGGCGCTCATGACGACCCAGTGGCTGCTGCTGCCGGTGATAGGTATCGTCTTCATGGTGGGCGTTCTCTCAGATATATTGCAGGTGCTCTACTTCAAGGCAACCGGGGGTAAGAGACTTTTCAGGATAGCTCCTATCCATCACCATTTCGAGATGATAGGCTGGTCGGAAACCCAGATAACAATGCGCTACTGGCTGGTAAGTATGCTTGCCGGTATGGTGGGTATCGCCCTTGCCCTCGTATAGCTCTATATCGAGATTGTTGGGTCTCTGAATCTATTGTCTGACTTTCCCTACAAAGGCAAACATATACTGGTCATGGGCCTCGGGGTGCATGGTGGTGGGCTTGGCGTGGCGCGCTACATGGCTCGCAATGGTGCGCATGTGCGTGTGACCGACCTGCGCGCCGCCGACAAGATGCAAAGCTCTATCGACGCTCTCGCCGCCGAAGGGCTTTCACTCGAATATACGCTCGGCGAGCACCGGGAGGCCGATTTCAGGTGGGCTGATGTAGTAGTGAAGAACCCTGCCGTGTCTTACAATTCCACCTGGCTCCAGTTGTCCCGCAGCCTGGGCAAAGATATCGAGATGGAGATCAGTATCTTCCTCAAGCTTTGCCCGGCGCCTGCGATCGGAATAACGGGCACAAAGGGTAAGTCTACCACCTCTACCTGGACATGGGAGATGCTGCGCCATTGGCGCCTCGACGCGGTGCTGGCAGGCAACCTGCGTGTATCTGCGGTCGAGGCTCTGCCGGCTATTACGCCTGATACTCCCGTGGTTCTTGAGCTATCGAGTTTCCAGCTTGAGGGACTGGAGGAGCCAGCAGTGTCGCCCCACCTTGCCGCCGTAACAAATCTCACGCCCGATCACCTCGACCGCTACGGGACGATGGAGGAGTATGGAGCCGCGAAGAAATTGATCTTCCTCAACCAGCAGAAGAGCAAGGGCGACTACGCGGTTTTCAACGCGGACGATCCCGAGGTTTCTCTGTGGGCCGAGGAGGCGCCGGCGGGCGTTGCCTGGTTTGGTGTGGGTGCGCACTCCTCCAGGGCACCAGGCGTCTTTGTTCACGACGCAGCCTTCTACTGGTATAAGCTCGGTGAGCAGCCAGTGAGAATAGCCGGCACAGATACCGTGAAGGTACCCGGTAGTCACAACCTGGTGAACGCCGCTTGTGCTGCCACCCTTGCCCTCCTCGCGGGAGCGTCTATGCAGGCGGTGCAACTTGGGTTGGCCTCCTTTGGAGGCGTTGCCGACAGGTTGGAGTATCTCACCACTCTCAAGGGTGTACGGTTCTACAACGATACCACTTCCACGACCCCTGCCTCCACCGCTGCTGCCTTGCAGGCGCTGGAAGGGCCAGTAGTACTGCTGGCGGGTGGGGCAGACAAGGGCCTGGACTTCTCGGGATTGGCCCCTCTCGTGGCGGCGCGCACATACAGGGTGGCGCTAATAGACGGCACAGCCACCGACCTCATGGAGCGGCAGTTTCGCGAGGCAGGTGTGACCCTGCTGGGGCGCTACACCGACTTCGAGCAGGCGATACGCGCTGCATGGCAGGCGGCTCCTTCGGGGGGCTCAGTATTGCTCTCCCCAGCCACTGCCTCTTTCGGCATGTTCCGCAACGAGTTCGACCGGGGTGAGCGCTTCCGAGCTATCGTGTCTAACCTATAATCCCTCTCTAATCCACTTTATTCTCAAGAAGAAAGTAAGAAGCACATCACAAACCTGCAGGTTTGTGATGTGCTTCTTTGATCGGTATAGCCTTGTGGAAAACTTGTTGCCCAGGCAGGCTAATCGTGTAGACTAGCCATGCCCAGGCGGCTCGCGTGGCGCGCTGTAGGCTTGTCTCTCCGAACTTGGCGATATGAAATTACTTCCAATACCGATCTTACTGAACTAACCCCGCAAAGTCAGCTTATGAAGGTCTTCCAACGTTCCCGCCGCTTCGAGCGCCCTGATTACTGGATACTTGCCGCTGTAGGTATCCTCTGCATCATCGGGGTGCTTATGGTCTTCTCCTCCAGTGGAGTGGACCCTACAGACCCTACCTACCTGATAAACAGGCATGTGCAGTGGCTACTTCTGGGCGCCGTGGTATTGCTCGTGACGATGAGCGTGCCCTATACTCGCTGGCGTCGATATTCGGTGCCGGGACTCGTGCTGGCAATACTGCTCTTAGCTCTTGTGGCATTTGGACCGGAGGTTGTAGCCGAGCGAATAAATGGGGCCAAGAGGTGGCTGTCGCTGCCCCACTTGCCTGTGTCGCTGCAGCCTTCAGAGATAGCCAAGCTTGCTCTAATCGTCTACCTGGCCGACTGGTGCTCTACAAAGGGTGAGAAGGTGCGCGACTTCTATAATGGCCTGGTGCCGTTTGGCATTGTGCTTGGCGTACTCTCTGTGCTTATCTTCAGAGAGCCCGACATGGGCACTACGCTCGTTGTTTTTGCGATAGGCGTTACTATCTACTTCATATCGGGAGCGTCCAACTTGCACCTGGGCGTTGGGCTCCTGGGCGCTCTGCTTACTTTTGGGGTGGCCGCCGTAGCCGAGCCATACAGGTTGCAGCGTCTGCTGGCCTTCCAAAACCCTTTCAATGAGAAAGAGCTGCTGGGGATTAATTACCACGTGGTGCAATCTCTGCTAGCTCTTGGCTCCGGCGGGCTAACCGGCCTCGGGCTCGGGGCCTCGCGGCAGAAATTCGGCTGGTTGCCGGAGCAATCGACCGACGCCATATTCTCCGTCTGGGGGCAGGAAGTTGGCTTTCTAGGCGCCGCGCTCATGATCTCCCTCTTCCTAGTGGTGGCCTGGCGTGGGTACCGCGTGGCGCGGCTCGCTCCGGATGGCTTCGGCTCGCTACTTGCCACAGGAGTGACCACCTGGATCATTTTTCAGGCTATGCTCAATATTGGGGCCGTCAGCGGTGCTATACCCTTCACAGGTGTACCTTTGCCCTTCGTCAGTTATGGCGGCTCATCACTCGTGATTACCCTTGCGGGGGTGGGGTTGCTGCTTAACATCTCCAAGTATGCAAACTCTCCCGTGGCCGAGACCCCGCATGTTGCCACTGTGCGCTCCCTGCGCGTGCAAACTCGCCCTCGCGTATAACCCGGTAGCCTGAACCGTATGACAAAATGACAAGCAAACCCTCTACAACAAGACAGATATGGGGATGGCAAACCCCAGGTGGTCGGGTATGACTATTACTCTTGAATGGTGGCAGTGGGTGCTGCCGGCAATTGTCGCTGCGGTGGTTGTCGGGCTCTATATGGGTTGGCGCGTTATGGGTTTGTGGACGGTGGGCGTCTTCTTCAGCGGGCTGGTGGCGGCCAAGCTTGGGCCAAAGCTTGATCTTTTTATAAACAAGCTCTTCAGCGTGATAGCGCAGTTCTTCGCGATCGCTGCCGGCAAGGATGAGAATAGCATCTCTTCTCCGCACATCACGATTGCTTCGCCTTTCGAGCCTATAGCCACGGGCGCGCTCTTTGTGGGACTTATGATCCTGTCGTGGTGGATAGCCCGCAAGCTTGCGGGGCGCGGGAGCGACATCGGGTTGCTGGGCCACTTGATCGGTGGTATATTCGGCGGCCTGGTTGCCATCATCGCCTTGTCCCAGGCATTCGACTATTGGTCCGATTTTGTCCAGCGCAGCGGCACGAATACTTCCGGCACTGCTGCGGTGACTGTGCCCCAGGTATCGCTGGGTATTGCCAGTCTGCCCGCTCAGAATCCTCTTATGGGTCTCGCCACGGTTGCGATTGGTCTTTTCCTCTTGATCATAATCGTGTACACTATCTGGCGAGCGGTTAGAACAGCGCTCTAAAGAGCCTCCATTGGGGTTCGCCCTGTCTCAGCAAGGTCATGCCCCGCATGGCATATCCCGCATCTGTTCTCTCTTCAACCATGGATTTCTCCAACCACCACTACCACTTCATAGGCATAGGCGGTGCCGGCATGAGTGCCTTGGCCGCCGCGCTGCTCGATCTTGGCGCTACCGTATCAGGCTCTGACCTGGCGCCCTCCGATGTCACGCGAGAACTTGAAGGTCGTGGCGTGCGAATCTACGCTGGCCACGCCGCCTCCAATTTGGGTGGCGCTGACAGGGTAGTGTTGACGGGAGCTGTGCCGCCTTCCAACTCGGAGCTAGCCACAGCCCAGGAGCGTGGCCTATCCGTGGTAAAAAGGGCTGTGCTGCTGGGCCAGTTGATGGATCTGAGGCGTGGGGTAGCGGTGGCAGGCACACACGGGAAGACTACTACTTCCGCTATGTTGGCCTGGGTGCTCTCCCGCTGCGGGCGCGATCCTTCTTATATGATCGGCGGCACCATACGCGGGCTCGGAGCCGGCGGGCACTGGGGAGGGGGCGCGGAACTGGTAGCTGAGGCGGACGAGTATGATCGCTCCTTCTTGCAGCTTCGACCGGAGGTGTCGGTCATTACCAATATCGAGACCGATCACCTTGAATATTACGGCAGTGCTGACGCCATTTACGCTGCCTTTGGTCAGTTTGTCGCCAATACAAGATCGGGTGGACTGCTGGTCATGTGTGCCGATGACGCGGGAACTTCCGGCCTCTTAGCCGACCTCATGTCTAGCAGCGCGCCTTTTCGTATGCAATCGTATGGGACGAGTGATCGCGCCCTCTGGCAGCCTTCAGGCTTGTCACCCAACAGCAGAGGTGGCACAGACTATGTCGTGCTACGCGACGGTGTCAATGTCTGCGTAGTGAGGCTACGTCTGCCCGGAAAACACAATGTGCTGAACTCCCTTGCCGCTCTTGCAGCGTGCGTTGAGCTTGGTGTTACGCCTGCGGAAGCTGCGCTTCACCTGGGCGAGTTCGCCGGCACAGGTAGACGCTTTGAGTTCAAGGGCGAGGCGGGCGGGATCACGATAGTAGACGATTATGCGCACCATCCCACAGAGATTGCAGCCACTTTAGAGGCGGCCAGACAGCGGTTCCCGGGGAGGCGGATCGTGGTGCTATTTCAGCCGCATACCTATACGCGTACGCGTGATTTCCTCCCTGAATTTGCCTCATCCCTGGATGGGGCTGACTATGTTGTCGTAACCGAGATCTACGCCTCGCGAGAGCGCGACACCCTGGGGATGAGCGGCAAGCAGATCGTGGAGAGGATCACATCTAGCCATGCGGAGTTCGCGCCCTCGCTGGCCCAAGCTGAGCAAATGCTACTCGACGTTCTCGTGCCTGGTGACGTGCTGCTGACGATGGGTGCGGGAGATGTATGGAAGGGCGGCGAGACTATTTTGCGGGAACTGGAGGGCATAGACGAGGAGCACACTTCTACAGTGGGGATCTATGACGAGCCCGGCAAGCGCATGCACGATGACACTGTGCTAATGCAGAACGCGGAACCAAAGCGTGCGGCGTTCAGGCCTCGCCCCGATACCGCAGCTTTGCTCGAAGAGGCCACACGACTGAAGGCAAAGCGTGATGAGCCTATGAGCAAACATAGCTCGCTACGCATAGGCGGCCCCGCTGATCTATTTGTGGAGGCGGGGAGTGTACCGGACATTGCAGCCGTTGTGACCTTTGCCCGCAACCAGGGTATTCCTTATCTGCTGCTTGGCAACGGCACCAACATTCTTGTGGGTGACTACGGCGTGCGTGGCCTGGTAATCTACAATCGAGCACAGGCTATATCTCATGAGAAGCTGGATGCTAATAGCAGCCTGTGGGTGGTAGACTCCGGCGTCCTTTTTAGCAGGCTTGCCCGCATCTCCTGCGACGAGGGATGGACGGGGCAGGAGTGGGCCAACAGCGTGCCAGGTAGCATTGGCGGAGGTGTTGTGAGCAATGCGGGAGCGCATGGTAAAGATCTGAAAGATGATCTACAGTGGGTCGATGTGCTCACTCCCACCGGGGCTGTAGAGCGGTGGTCTACAGGTACGCTCAGAATGGGCTACCGTACGAGTAGGTTCAAAGCGCATGGTCATCGCAACCTGTCGGCTCCTGAGATAGTGTTGCGGGCGGGTATACTCCTGTACCGTGACATAGAGAAGCTAGGCGCCGCCAAGATGCGAGGCTACCTGGAAGAGAGGCAGGCCAGTCAGCCGCAGGGCAAAAGCGCAGGCTCGACGTTCAAGAACCCACCGGGCTCCTCGGCGGGCTATCTCATAGAGCAGGTGGGTCTGAAAGGCCAACGACACGGTCAGGCTCAGTTCTCGGCTAAGCATGCGAACTTTATGATGAACCTGGGCGGGGCTACAGCGTCAGACGTACAGCACTTGATGGACTTGGCCCGTGGCCGTGTGCAGCAACAGTTTGGCATAGACCTGGAGCCGGAGATCGAATTTGTTGGCGACGAGTAGTCTTGCTGAACGAAGAAATTGAGTGCCGAGGAGCTTAATAGCCTCAACTACGACTACCACTTTCTTATACACGGGCCCGCTGTGGCCGGTTAGTGTAGCATAGAGCCCACATAAAAAGAGCCCCTCTCATAATGAGAGGGGCTCTTTTTTTTGTGAGCTTCGTGGCCAGTAATCGTTCTGCGATTACCTCTGGAAGCCTATATCTACAGAAACTCTACTAACGACCGGACTTGTTCTCACTATCGTAGGCCGTCATGCCACCATTGCCTGTTTCGGTGGTTGTCTGCTGAGTTCGAGTAGTAGTCTCGTAGGTGTCGCCCTGGGTAGTGCCCTCACCGCGAATCTGTACACCGCCGCTCTGCTGAACTTCCAGATGCTCGTGCTTGGCGGTACCACTCAGGGTGTGCTGCTCCTGCATAGCTTCCTTGCCGATACCCACTTCCTCTCGTACGCGAGTCTGCTTCTGCAGCTCAGCCTGCTCTTCGTAGACGGGCACACGAATTACTTCGTCTTTCATGTCGGTGATCTCGCCCGCATTGGCGATACGATCCACCGGTGTGCGCTCGATGTACACTTCCTCGTGGGTCAGGGTTACAGGAACCTGCTCCTGCTTCTCGTGAACGACCTTGTGCAACTCGACTTCACCTGCTTGCACGGCCTGCTTGACCGGTGTAAGGGTCTCTTCCCGGAGCTGAACCTTCATCTTCTCGGCATTCACGCCCTGCTGGCCGTATTGGCGATCGTTTGCGTGCATGTTCTTGTACTCTTGCGCCGAACGTGTTGTGTTGCTCGCAGCGCTCGCGCCCCCAGACATGGCTCCGCTTTGCTGGTTCCAGGCAAAGTTGACGTTCTCTGCGCCATTCTGGAGCATAACATCAAAAGCTTCGTCGCCGCGGCCTGATGCATTCACGGTAACTACGCTGTTGCCCTCTGAGGCACGGCTGCTGTAAAGATCTGAAGCGTCATTGTTCAAGCCGAGCTTACCAAGGCCTGACTGATCGGTCATCTGAGCGTTGAATCCGGCTGCTTTGAGGGCTTGTATAGCCTTCTGTGCATGTGCCTGGTCAAGAAAAATACCTACTACTGTGTCGCGTTCGTTAGCCATTGTTTTGCCTCCTAAAATCCTGTGAATTAGATCCGCTATTCCTCTTCATGTTGCGTGCGCCCCCGTCACGCTTATTAAGTCGAACGATGGATATCTTGATAATTACTCGTTGGTGAATTCGAGGTTGCCGGTTGTTTCAACCTGCAATTGTTCGCTACGCACGGTATCGCTGAACTCCTGTCGCCTTTGCATACGTCGCTTGAGTATGCGTATCTCCTCGCGT
>JALYYZ010000244.1 GCA_030945985.1 Chloroflexota bacterium | reverse complement strand
CGACTCCAACCACGGGGCTGCGCGCACATGGATAGACAGCTACATACTTAATGGTGGTTCATTTGTGGCTCCTATGATCTTCGTGATCGAAGTAGCTTCGGCGATTGCTCGTGAAACCCTGGCGCCCAACAACCCGCAGGCCGATGCGCATAGGGCGATCAGTCAGCTTTATACCCTGCCCATTATGCGACTCGTACCTATAGACCAGGCACTTGTTGATGAGGCCACTGACCTGGCCGCAGACCACGGGATCAGAGGAGCCGATGCTTTGTTTATGGCGCTGGCCAGACAGCTTGGCTTGCCCCTTGTCACTTTCGACAAGTACCAACTCAAACAGCCACAGACCCTGGTGGTGACAATCAGACCATGAGTCCATAGATTTGTTCTACCTGTTCTACGTGCCTATGGGGTTGCGAGATCAGAAGAATCGTTCATCTATGAATCAGTGCAACTCAAAACTGCAAACCAGTGCAACCCAAACTTGCATCGAGTGCAATCCAAATATGCGCGTAGTGCAACCCAAATATGTGAGTGACAGGAATTCTGATATTTCCATTCACTGCCGCTAAGAGTGCCTAATTACTTCCTAGAATGGCACTTCTGGATAGTAATGAGCAAGCAACGTCTCAACCTGCCTCGGCCTCTATGTCGAGGCAGGTTACATCACGATCCTGTTGCCTAATGTGAGTCCCGGCTGTCAAATTTAGGGAGCGGGCACAAAGGCTTTCATATCCTGGCACTTGACCAGGTGGTGCGCGGACGGCGATCTGCTTTCAGCGCTCAAAAGACATAACTGTCCAGGAACGGATTGCGGAATTTACCCTCTGGATCGTAGGAGCATAGTAGTTGTCGGAAATCGGGTAGCCTGGTATAGAGCGATTGCACTCGCGCCGGCGGCATCGTAAATAGCTTGCCCCAATGCGGGCGGGCATCGTAGGGAGCTAGTTGTTCTTCGATCAGCGGGAGCAGTTGCCTGACCGCCCGCCACTCTTTTTTCCACGTAAAGTGGATAGCAACACATGCCTGTCCGTAACAAGGGCTCATCCACAGGTTGTCGGCGGCCACCGTGCGCACCTCGGAAATCTGCAAGAGCGGTGCCAGGCGGTCGCGCAAGCCATAGATTGCGCGCAAGGCAGAGATGGCATGATGCCTGGGTAGCAGATATTCGCTCTGCAACTCTTCACCACTGCTGGGTGTGAAGTCGATACGGAAGTGCGGCAAGCGATCATACCAGGGTCCGGGAACGCCCATCTGCTCTGTGCAAGCTTCTGCTGAGATGCCGGGGATAGGGTGCAAGCGGGTTGTCGCTAATTTTGCCCCGAACAAGTCGGGCTCCAACTCGAATGCAGCCCCTTCCGTGACCGGACGCTTCATCCACACCTGGCTCACATTCTCTCTTTGCCAGTCGGTAATCAGGCTGACGCTGTATGCGCTCGATACAATTTCATCGAAGTGCTTTTCCAGTTGGTCCAGAGGCAGATCTTCGTATACGTCCTGGCGCATAGTGAAGGCCGGAACGATGTCGAGGGTAAGTTTCGTGACCACTCCAGGTCCCCCAAGCCCAACAACCGCCCCTGCGAGTTGTTCACCCTGCTTGCCTGATTGCTTATCATGCTGCTCCTGGTCGCGGGACAAGACGACCACTGTGCCCTGGGAGGTGACAAGTTCGATTGCCGATACGCTCGTTGCCAGGTTGCCGTTGCGGTTGCCTGAGCCGTGGGTGGCAGTTGCGCAGGCACCCGCAACAGAAATATGCGGCAGCGAGGCAAGGTTGCGCAGAGCGTATCCCTCCAGGTGAAGCTGCCGGGAAAGCTCACCATACCTGGCACCGCCATCGACTGTTACGCTCCGGCGGTCTCGGTCTAACAGCAGCAGACGAGGCAAACGATCCAGTGAGATCAGATCCCCACGAGGCGAATCGGCAATACTGTTAAACGAGTGGCGTGAACCAAGCACCTTCAGCTTGTCTGCGCGTCCTACCACTTCCTGGACTTGCTCGACCGTTTCCGGATAGTGCAGCCTGTCGGCACTGTAACTGTAATTGCCGGCCCAATTGCTCTGGTTCTCGATCATCCACACGCTCCCAATCAAAAGGTATTTCTCGTGGTATGGGTCTATTATAGAGAGTTTTAGGCTCTATGCAATGGTCTAAGCGTTTGGTGGAGGAGGTGCTCAGCACACTGATCTTACCTTCTTATCTTGCGTATTCGTCAGATGTGGGCCAAACTTAGGAAGGAGGTGCAATACAACGCCAACACCGCACGGTAGGTATATCATAAGTAACCACAGCTTTTTGAGCTAGATGGCCGGCAGCCGGCTTGTCCATGATAATAGCAGAAGGAAGAGAGGAGATATTTGCAATATACCTTTACCCCCGAGGCCGAGGAAAGCAGCCTGGAAATAGGACCCACCGAATACAGCCTGGCTCCGTTGCCGGTGGAGATGTCCGTAGATCGCCACCCGGCTCGCGTCTATCTCATGCGGCTTGCTCCGGGCTCGCGACCCGCTATGCAGAGCTCACTGGCTATGATGGCCGAGATCCTCACGGGAGGGGCGTGCTCCTGGTTGACCATGCCCTGGCACTCCCTAGATGCTCAGCATACAAAGGCGCTCCGGTCTGAGCTGGCGCTGAGATATGCTCCGGCCACTGCCAACAAGATGTTAGCTGCCTTGCGTGGGACGCTACGAGAAGCATGGGAACTGGGGCTGATAAGTGCCGAACAGTATCAACGCGCGATCTCGGTGAGGGCGGTACGAGGTGATAGACTTCTCACGGGGCGCGCTCTTGCCTCAGGTGAGATGCGTGCCCTTTTTAGCTCCTGTAGCCGCGACACGAGTCCTGCCGGTACGAGAGATGCTGCCCTACTTGCGGTACTCTACGGCTCTGGATTGCGCCGCTCTGAGGTGGTAGCGCTCGACGTTGCTGACTACAATGAGGAAGAAGGCAGCATCACTGTACGTAGTGGCAAAGGGAACAAGGACCGTATCTGCTACACGGCGGCGGGCGAAACCTCGTTTATCGACAGGTGGCTCCGCATACGGGGCGAGCATGGTGGCGCCATCTTCTGCGCCATCCAGAAGGGCGGCAAGATCCGCGACCGCAGGTTGACTGACCGCGCGGTACTTTATATTGTACAGAGGCGGGCCCAACAGGCTGGAGTGAAGATCTTCTCTCCGCACGACCTGCGCCGCACAATGATCTCAGACCTGCTGGACGCGGGCGCTGATATCTCTGCCGTGCAACAACTGGCGGGTCATGCGAACGTGCAGACCACCACCCGCTATGACAGGCGTGGCGAGAGCGCCAAAAAGAAGGCCGCCAAACTGCTACATATTCCCGAGGGCGACTATAGTTAGTAGAGAGCAAAAGAGATTCTAAAGGAGAAGTTATGAGAGAGAATGTCCTCAAGACGAAGCTGAAAAATGGTGGAACCGCATTTGGGCTGCTTACCCCTGGTGCCGATCCCAGCGTAGTAGAGATACTGGGACGCCTGGGCTATGAATGCTATGCTATCGACTGCGAGCATGGCCCGAGCGGACCCGCTGAGGTGGGGGACGTGGTGCGCGCCTGTGAGGGGGTCGGCATGACGCCGCTCGCACGCATACGCAGCACCGACCCCAAGTTGATCCTTCAGTTTCTCGACCTGGGTGTGATGGGCGTGATAATGCCAGGCATCAAGGACGCTGACGACGTGAAGCGCCTGGTGGAGGCCGTGAAGTACCCACCTCTTGGTAAGCGTGGCATCGCCGCCGTGCGCGCCAACAACTACCTGCTGGGTACGATGAGCCAGGAGGAGTATATACCCTTTTCTAATGAGCAGACGTTGGTGCTACCTCAGGTGGAGCTAATGGAGGCGGTCAAGAACCTCGACAGCCTGCTGCGAGTGGAAGGGGTAGACGGCTTTATAGTAGGCCCTCGTGATCTCTCCATGTCTATGGGCTTCTACGATGGTCCTGCACATGCGGAGTTGGTCTCGGTGAGGAATCATGTGTTTGACACAGTGCGCGCTGCCGGGCTCGTAGTAGGCACCGTGGCGAGCACGGGTGATGAGGCTAGATCTCTGGTCGAGCACGGGGCGAGTATTATTCTCACCTCAGTGATTGGCCTGCTCAAGGTGGGTAGTGCTCATTTTTTCAGTGGCGTTAGAGGCTAATGTTGAGCGTTATTCCTTCACCGCCCTAGCCATCTTGAGTGTCAACACCCCTCATCTCGCATCCGGCGACGCTGATTAATGGGTGGATAAACATGCAACAACGTGCCTGCCAGGCACACTTTCGCAAGTGTATTAGCCAAGAAGCCAATTTACTCTATAAGCAACATAACCGTCCGCAGGAGTTACGTCCAACATATCTATGTTAGGGTTGAAATATCTTCGTATCCGCCGTGATTTGTCCCAGAAGCGTTGCACCCTGGCTAAATTTGTCAGTTGCTTGGAAGATCAGTGTTAGATCGGTAGTAGTGAGCCCCTTGGAAAAGAGAGTAGCTCCCTGGTCAAAATCCCCGGCCATACGCTTCATGTCGCCATAGATAGCTGCGTATTTGGGCGGTGGCTGGTAATTCATAACTTCATTGTTTATCGCCTCTATCTCCGTAAGTTGCTGCTCTATCTCCTTCTGCCAGGCTTGATCTCCGATCTTCATTTCAGCGCTGAGGTTACCGAACTTCGTGAAAGCGTTGTTGTACCGGTTGGCCCACCGAGTCGCCACAACCTCGAACTGCTTGTCTGCGGAGGTCGTAGCGGTAGGCGGAGGCAAAGGAACGCTGGTAGGTGATGGTGGCACCTCTGTAAAGGTAGGCAACGCCGGTGTTGGGATTACGGTTGGTGGCGCAGGCTCAAAGCCGCAGCCGACCAGGCTTGTTAGCGCCAATAAAATGAGCAAGTATTTCATGGCCCTAGTATACAGCCAAACATCAAGGTGCGGTTTGATCTGCTCTCTTCCTCTTCCTCTACCACGCTAATCTATATGAGACCCACAATTTTATTTGCTGGGAGTTGTCGTCATAGTAATATGCGTATTTGTGTTATGTTGAAATTATTATAGGATATGTTTGTTCCCTCTTGGTGTGCCGGCTACTTGGGTCATCCGTGCCTGAGATCGGCATCTATGCAGCCAATCAGCCTCATGAATATTATGCAACTCGACGCTTCTCATTGATGCA
>JALYYZ010000241.1 GCA_030945985.1 Chloroflexota bacterium | reverse complement strand
AGGGCGTTATATACTAGGCTATAAGAAGTCAAGCGGCCAGTAAATAGATGCGCCTGAACATAATGTTGTGCCGGTACACTAAAGCTCTGCGATAAGGAGAAGCCTGTTGTCCAAGCGTGTAACCTTTGTCCTGCTCCTACTCTTGTCGGTGGCGTCGATACCTAACGGCGTCTCTGCACAGCCAACCCACTCTACAAACTCGGCTCTCAAGTCCAGCGTCCAGTCACCGGCCCACCAGGTAATTTCCAGCGCTCACTTCCTGACACTGCCTTTTACAGACAGTTCTATCGTCGTACAGCAAGGTTGGTATTATAATTGGGGCTCCTTGCACGGAGGGATCGACTATGTGCTCGGAGGCAAGGACACCGGGCACTGGCGCACCTTTGACGTCGTGGCCTCCGCTGATGGCTGGGCATGTGGCAACTGCAGCAGCCGCGAGGGTAACGCTGTGTGGATCAAGCATAACGTGGGTGGCGTGACCCTTTACACCTATTATGGGCATCTTTCTCAAATTGCACAGAACATACCCATTGGCACCCAGGCCAATACAGTTTGGGTGCAGCGTGGACAGAAGATCGGCGTTTCCGGCAGCACGGGCGCCGACAGTATTCACCTTCATTTCCAGGTGAATACAGCCTCCGGCCCGCACGACTCATACGATAACTGGAGTACACGCGAGATCTATGCTCCAGGCTGCCAGGTATGTGACATGGGGCCCAACAACCTCTGGACCACCAATCCTCCTAGCATGGCCGATTCTTATTCTGATCCTCCCACGCCGGCTGGTACCGTCTCAGTCTCCACCCCCACAGCCGTCTCTACACCTACTACAGCGTCGAGCCCCACCCGCGTGCCAAGCCCTACGGCCACAGCATTGCCCGCATGCACTCTGACTATGGAGAAGACGGTGCAGGGTAAGCTGGACGATAACACGCCTCAGACGAAATATTGCCTCGCAGGCCTGGCAGGCGACTGGGTCTCCATCCGTATGTTTGCCGTCAACGACTCGAGTGTTGACACTTTAGTGAAGCTGTATGCGCCGAACGGCAGTCTGGTAGGTCAGGACGACGATGGGGCCCAGGTAGGATCGAATTCCTTCCTGGTGGCGCAACTGCCGTCCACGGGCACATACACTCTCGTCGCCTCGCGCTACAGCGGCAGTGGAGACTACAGGTTGAGGGTTGAGAAAGGCGCCAAGGCGGGCCTGGGCGATCTGAACCGCGATTGCCGGATAGATAGCCGCGACATTGTCATCATGAACGATGCCCTGGGAGGCAGAGATGCCAATGCCGACCTTAACATGGATGGTGTGGTAGACGCGAGCGATGGACGCATCCAGTTCTTACGGCTAGGAAGGGGCTGCATGGCGCCCGCTCATTAGATAAGCCATGTGGTGATCTACCTGCCACTCCACTCTGTAGTGTCGAACTGTATATGAGAATTCCGCCTCGGCTTAGCGCACATGTTCTTGCGGTGTTATAATTTCTCTATATGCAAGATAGCAACAGATCCCAGGAGGCACGATCGGGTTTGGAGCGTCGATCAACCCGTGGGAAGACAATTTGGTTGGGGCGGCTCCCATTACTGGCGGGCTTTGTGGTGCTAGTAGCAGTTTCTCTGATTTCTGCCTTTTTCATCACCGGCAGATTTGCTTCTTCAAACTTGGGCACATCTGCGGGCAACTCTGACCAGATCACAGTGCAGTACAGCACCGAGAAGGGCGACAACGCCTCCCAGGCTTTTGTCGATTCGCCGCTTAATATAAACCTGAAGACATCCGGCACCTCCGGTTTTGCCGACCCGAATATTTCAGCCATGCTTATCCAACTGTTTGACGAGCAGGGAAAGCCGGCGGAGAATGCCGGGAAAGTAGTTGCTCCAGAGGCTATGAACCCGGCTTTTGAATCGGGCGTTTGGAAGCTTACGGGTTCAACTCCCAGCTTGCCCGGCACTTATCATGCGCATTTGCAGGTCGTCTCCTCAGCTACTGCCCTGCAAACTCCCACCACATCAGGCTACGATCTGCAGTCGCCATTGCTGGTAGTGGTAAGTGACCCGCAGCGTGCCATGTCAGGCTATGTATTTGCTAGCAGTTCCAATCTCTGGCTCCTGTCGTCCGACGCCGCCCGCGAACGCCGTCTTACCTTCTATCCTAGCTTCGATGAGTACGCTGACAAGCCTTCATGGTCGCCTGACGGCAAACAGATAGTTTTTACATATTCTCCACCGACGGATCCGAACAAGCTTCCCCAGACAGAGATATGGGGTATGAAGCCTGACGGGGGTAGTTTAGCTGCCCTGGCTAAACATGCCGATAACGAGTCCCTGTATGATGCTGCATGGTCGCCGGATGGCAAGAAGCTATATTTCACAGTAGAGACATCCACTGACCAGCCATCCAGTCTCAATTCTTCAGGTCTGCCGGGGGGTGCCACACGTATCGACTCTGTTGATTTGGCTTCCGGTAAGCGCACGACCTGGAAAGATGGCGCCCAAATGCCTTCGTTTGGCGTTGATGGCAGTTCTGTTTACTTTGAGAATGCGGGTACTCCTGCGGATACGGGCAGCGTTGCCCCGGAGCGTCTCGTGCTGCTCTCACCGGACGGGCAGACGAAAAAGGTGCTTGTTAGCGAAAAAGTTTACCAACTCATGTATGCGCCACGCATATCGCCCGATGGTAAGTGGGTAGTGTTTGCCGCAATCAACGTTCCGCCCGCCCCTTCGGGCCAACTTGATCTGCTCAAGCTTCTGATGATTGAACCCGAAACAGCCTTGGCTCATGGATTGCCATGGGACCTGTTCCTTGTTCCAGCAGCCGGTGGGTCGCCCATTCAACTCACACATGTCAACGAGGATCAACCCTTCCCGGCCTGGTTGGATAGCTCTACTATAGTATTCAATGGCGTGACGGGTCTCAACAAGCTGAAAATAGATGCCCAGGGCACTAACGTAGGTAAAATGCAGATGCTTCACCTTGGCGCCCCCCACGGGGGTCTGAGTTGGCATCAGCCTTGATCTGCTCACCTGTTGCTCGTTATCTTGACGATTAACTTGCCCACTGAAAGGATTTTCATGTACGTGACGCTAAGAAGGCCCCTGCTTCTGGCATTGTTGGCTTTTTCTATGAGCCTGCAAGCCTGCACGATGGGCACCCACGAGGAAACTGCCGGGGAAGCCGCTGTCCGGCAATTCTCCTCGCCGCAGGGGCGTATCCTCACTGCCAACCAGGCTTCGGACAACATCTCCATCATAGATGTGGCTACGGACAGTTCCGTCGGCACCGTTGTTACCGGTAGCCAGCCCCATCATGTGGTCTCCACGCCTGATGGCAAGGAGTTCTGGGTTTCCCTCTATGGAGAGGACCGCGTGCAGGTATTTGACGCGCAAACACTCAAGCCTGTGGCGTCGGTAACTGTAGGCGCATCTAACGACGACCTGGCATTCAGCCCCGACGGCAGACGTCTATATGTCTCACTGGGTAAGGCCAACAGCGTAGCCGTAGTCGATACCGCGAAACGCTCTTTGATTCAGACGATCAAGGTCGGCTCGGTGCCGCATGGTGTGCGGGTCACCCCTGACGGTAAGTATCCGCTGGTTACGAACACGGCAGACAATACTGTTTCACTTCTGGATACGGGAGACCAGGTGGCCCCTGACGCTACGATCCGCACGGGAGCTAATCCCTTCGAGGTGACAGTCACAGATGATAGCAAATTGGCCTATGTCAGCAACTTTCTGGGTGACTCGATATCCGTTATAGATCTTGGTCAAAAAAAGGTAGTAGCAAACGTTCGAAGTGGTAAGCAACCTGCCATGCTGGCTGTGACCGGCAGCACCGGAAAAGAGAGTGCCTGGATTGCGAACACCGGCGTTGCCGAGGCATGGCTGCTGGATATGACTGCCCGTAAGCTGGTTACTCGTGTGCCGGTAGGTAAGGGCGCCCATGGCGTCGTCGTGTCACCTTCAGGCAAAGTCTATGTGACTAATTCGACGGACAACACTGTCTCTGTGATAGATGGCACACAGGATAAAGTGCTGACTACTTTGCCGGTCGGTAACAATCCCAACGGTCTGACCTACCTGCCCAACCCGTAGACGCCATAGACATGTGTCAGATGTCTAGGAGAACCTGCGTCGTCCACAGCAACAGTCAGGACATCCTATTCCTTGTTGTCACTCGCGCCGCGCCGCTCCTGCCTGAGCAAATCTATAGTGTCCATCGCATGCCGCAGGTGGGGTATCACGATACTCCCACCCACTATCAAGGCGACGTTGAGCGCATCGGTTAGCTCTTCATTACTCCACCCTGCTTCGGTACATTGGATCAGGTGATAGTCAACACAGTCGTTACAGCGTAGAACCGCAGAGGCAACAAGTCCCAGCAGTTCTTTGGTCTTGCCCGGTAGCGCTCCATCGTTATAGGCTGCCGTGTCCAGGTTGAAGAAGCGGTTGATGCCGAGGTGGTTTGCTTCCGAAATGCGTCCGTTCATGCGCGTTCTGTATTCTCTGAACGCGTCTAGCCTTGTCTCGTGGCCCATACTATACCCTCTCTGCTAATGCACCCTATCTGGGTATGCTCTTTGCATAGAGATATTTTAGCTTAATGACGCACATCTTTGCAGTCGTGGGGCGTATGATTATTAGCGGGGTCCGCTCGCGGCAGAACTACACATTGAATTATCTGGCGACTGCCGGATGGGAGTTGAACCTTATGCGCACCAGGTCGCGTTCTAATCTCTTCATACTGATTCTGCTCGTGGGATTTGCCCTTTTCTCTCCAGGTGTCTCCTTTGCTCACGAAAAGTGGTTTGTCGATAGTAAGCAGTATCCGGTACTTTACGGTTTGCTCTTTAGCCTGCCTGTTCTAGTGGCGGCCTTTGCGGCAGGACTGGCTCTCGCCATATTATTTTTATTACGCCGGAGAGTGCGTAACCCCCTCTTTCCGGATCCTCGTTGGCTCCAGCCTGTCAACTCTTCAGTGCAAGCAGTGGTGGGTATACAGACGGCGATCAGCCTGGTCTACATGGCTGTGCAGGGGTGGCTGCTAGCTCCTTCTTTGCTTTTGCCCCAGAGCTACTGGGCGTTCGGGCTGCTGGCTCTGCAAATAGTTATCAGCTTCACCTTTATCACAGGGTGGCTG
>JALYYZ010000240.1 GCA_030945985.1 Chloroflexota bacterium | reverse complement strand
CTTGTAGACGTAAAAGCTGCGGAAGAAGTGGGGAATGCGTGCCCACTCTATCTCTACGTCCTTGTCCACGCTCATTCCGCCATGATACTGCTTGTTCAGCTCGTAATGGACTCCCGAGAGCATCTCGGCTGTCAGAGCTTCGCCCGCCTCAGCCCGCTCGTGCGCAATCTTCTCGAACTCGGCGAACATAGTTTGCCTGTAGAGGGTAGTGCGGAATTGCTCGAGGCTGTAGTTCACCACTGCCATCCTGACCGCCCTATCTTGAGTGCTCTCCAGCAGATGATGGATGAGCAACTCCTCATTGAGTGTTGAAGCTACCTCCGCTACGAAGAGGGTGTAGCCTGAATAGAGGTAAGGCTGCGTCTTGTACGAGTAATAGGTGTGCATCGAATGCCCCATCTCGTGGGCCAGAGTAAATACATCGCGCAGGTTTTCCTGGTAGTTGAGTAGCATGAACGGGTGAACGCCATATACGCCCCAGCTATAGGCTCCCGAGCTCTTGTTGGGCGTCTCGTAGACATCGGTCCAACGAGAGCTAAAGCCTTCTCGCGCCGCAGCGCTGTATTCCTCGCCCATTGGCTGTAATGCCTCGGCCACCATCTGCGTCGCTTCGCTATAAGGGATTACAGCGTCCACCTCGGGCAGCAAAGGTACGTGCAGATCGTACATGTGCAACTCGTCGAGCTTGAGCACTCGTTTGCGCAGATCAAGATAGCGGTGCAGCAAGCCCATGCGCTCGTGAACAGCGGTGATGAGGCCGTTGTAAACCCCCACAGGAATGTTGTCTTTGGAGAGGGAGCCCTCAAGCGAGGAACCGTACTTGCGGGCGCGAGAATAGAATATATCGGCCTTCACCTGGGTCGCGTAGAGGGTTGCTATCGTGTTGCGCTGGTTGGTGTAGGCTTTATGAAAGGTGTGGAAGGCGTTTTCTCTTACTTTGCGGTTTGTTGAGCGGATGTAGCGGAAATATTGGCCCTGCGTCAGCTCGACCGTTCGCCCCTCTTCGTCCTCGATGGTGCCGAAGGTCATATCGGCATCGGTGAGCATATCGTAAGCCTGGCTCGGCCCACCGGCGATCTCGCCGGCAGCGGCCAGCAGCGCCTCCTCCGGCCCGCTCAGCATGTGCTCCTCTTCACGGAAGAGGTCGTCCATCTCATGTCTGTACAGGCTGAGTTCTTTAGATTGCGACATAAACTCGTTTATTTTTGCGTGCCCAACCCCAAGTAACTCGGGGCTGAAATATGCCGTCACCTCGCCAACATGAGACCAGAGGGCCATTGCGCGGTCGGCGAGCGCCTGGTAATGAGCGTTGGTGTTGTCCTCGTCGCGGCGCATGCGCGCGTAACTGAAGAGGCGCTCGATCTTCTGGCTGATCGTATCGCGCAGTTTGAGAGCTTCGAGGAGGCTCTTCTGCTCGCCCAACTTACCCTGGTAGCCGGCAATTTGCTCAACTAGAGGAGTGATCTCGGTGAACTCTTGCTCCCACCGGCTGTCGTTCGGGTAGATGTCTTCGAGCTGCCATGTATACTCGGCCGGCACATCGGCGCGTGCCGGCAGGGTCTGTGTCACCATAATGTTTCTCCTGGAGAGTAAAGTGCTCACGGCGTGCCTGGGATATCGGCGGCTGCAGAGCGCGAGTCTAGGCTATTGTAGCATAGCATCAGGGCAACAAAAAAGGGCCTTACGGCCCTCTCCATGGTAGCGGGGGTAGGATTCGAACCTACGACCTTTGGGTTATGAGCCCAACGAGCTGCCACTGCTCCACCCCGCGTCAACAAAGTCATTATACACGGCCTGCAAGGTAATGTCAAGGCGAGTTTGCAGGAGCGAAGAGATCGAACCATTTCTGCCAGTTCTCTGTGGCAGGCACGGGAGTAGCGACGCTCTGTGGCGTGGTGATCGCAGGTCCTGTGCTTCCCGCCACGGCCGTAGGCGCGGCGACACCTACCGGGATGAGCACCTCTTCGTTCGACATTCTCAGGTTGAGGTCCTCGCGGGCGCGCTGCTCGATATAGGCGTTCGACTGGTAATATTGAAGTTGAGCATCCAGCCTCGTGTTGTTGTCTTCCAGCAGGGCGTTAGCAACACGCTGCGAAGCCGCCTGGTCGCGCAGACTATGTTCGAGGAGAAGCTCTTGCCCGTAGCGCACAAGAAAGAAGACAGCTACAATCCCCAGCCCAAGCCAGAGGGCGAGGGTTGAGGCCGGCCTGTTCCTGGCTTTTCTGGCGCGTATGACAATGCTCATAGTGGCTTGCTGTCCAGTCTGTTATCCCTGCTATAGTAAACGTCAGAAAAGGAGCATACAGCAAGCACGCCTACTTTGAGGCGTTTTCCACGTCCATTGCTGGATGCCGGGTGTGCCAATCCGTTACCTGCTGGTAGGCATGGGCCACTCGCAGTACTCCCGCTTCATCAAAGTGCTTACCCCAGATTTGCAGACCGACCGGCAGTCCGTCTGCGAATCCGCAGGGGACAGATACTGCGGGTATACCTGCCAGGTTGGCGGGAACCGTGTAGACGTCGTTCAGGTACATCTGGAGAGGATCGTCAGACTTCTCGCCTATCTTGAACGCGACCGTGGGCGTGGTGGGCCCGACCAACACGTCCACCTTCTTGAAGGCTTCCTCGTAATCGCTCGCGATGAGCGTACGGACTTGCTGAGCTTTTTTATAATAGGCGTCATAGTAGCCGGCGCTTAGAGCGTAGGTGCCAAGCATTATTCTGCGCTTGACCTCGGGGCCGAAGCCGTACTCGCGGGTGGCAAGCATGGAGTCGACGTTGCCTATGCTGCCGGGCGCGCGATAGCCATATTTCATCCCATCATAGCGCGCAAGGTTGGAGCTTGCCTCTGCCGGCGCGATGATGTAGTAGGCGGCAAGGCCATACTTGATATGTGGTAACGTCACCCTATGCGCTTCCGCGCCCAGGATCTCAAGTTGCGCGATGGCGGTTCGTACCGCAGTGCTCACTTCCGGCTGTAGACCTTCACCCCAGAACTCGTCAGGTATACCAACCCTGATCCCCTTCAACGATCCATCGCCTTCGCGCAGCAACTTACTATATTCAGGAACTTCGAGCGGCTGGGACGTAGAGTCACAGGGGTCAGCGCCGGCGATACATTCAAGCACGGTGGCGGCGTCGTCGGCTGTACGGGTAAAGGGCCCAATTTGGTCCAGCGAAGAGGCGAAAGCTACTAGCCCGTAGCGGGATACACGGCCATACGTCGGCTTGAGGCCGGTGACGCCACATAGAGCAGCCGGCTGGCGTACGCTCCCCCCGGTGTCGGTGCCTAGCGAGAAGATTCCCATGCCAGAAGCCACCGCAGCCGCCGATCCACCGCTGGAGCCGCCAGGCACACGGTCTAGGCCCCATGGGTTGCGGGTGGTGCCCCAGGCCGAATTTTCGGTGGACGAGCCCATTGCGAACTCATCGCAGTTGGTCTTGCCCAGCATTACCGCGCCCGCAGCCTGCAACATGGATGGTACTGTGCCGTTAAAAGGTGGGACAAAGCTCTCCAGGTGGCGCGAGCCGCAGGTGGTGCGCACACCTCGTGTTATGAGCACGTCCTTCAGCGTCATCGGGATACCATCGAGAGGTGAAAGGGGCGCGTTACCCTCTTTGCGCCTGCGGTCCGATGCCTGGGCTGACTCGAGTGCTTGCTCCATCACCGTTGTGACGAGCGCGTTTATGTCCCCGTTGACCTCGGTGATACGCTCAAGGTGGGCCTGTGTAAGCTCGACGGAGCTTACCTGACCGCTTTCCAGTAAACTTCGCGCTTCTGCTATTGTCAGGTAATTGAGGTTCGTCGGACTCTTATCCATGATTTTCGCTCTTAGCTGAAGCTCCTGTCTCGGGCTTGAACTCCTCAAAGACGGCAGGCACGCTGAAAAAGCCCTCTTCC
>JALYYZ010000237.1 GCA_030945985.1 Chloroflexota bacterium | reverse complement strand
CGTAGGGTTTTGATTTCTCATTTTTACTTTCAAAAGCTAAGTGGTAGTTGGAAGCTGCACTCGTACACCTACTACGTCACACATGGGATGATTCTAAAGCTTCAGTAAAGGATTGTACTAACGAGCCCAGTAGTCGCTGTTCCAGTTGACGGAATTCCAATTGACGGAGTTCCAGTTCACACTGTTCCAATTGACGGAGTTCCAGTTCACACTGTTCCAATTGACGGAGTTCCATGTAAGGGGTGCTGTGCCTGTCCAAAGCATGTGGCTGGCCGTGAGGCCGGTGTTGGCTGAGGCTGTGGTCGTGCCGTGTACTGCTCCGTAGATGTTCAGGTAGCCTGCCCCTGCGGTGGTGGCGTTGTAGCCTGGCCAGAGGGTCGTGTCATGCTTGGCAGTAGCCTTGAGGCGGTACTTCACCTGGTCAGGGGTGAGGTTGGGCTCGTCCTGAAGGAGCAGGGCCACCGCGCCCGAGACCATTGGCGCCGCCATAGAAGTGCCCGACATCCTGAAGTACTGGCTGTTCACCCTGTTTGCCGGGTGGTTCGCGCTGATCGTCAGCATGCCGTTATCCGGCAGTACGCTGATGATATTTGAGCCGGAAGTCACGATGTCAGGCTTGGCCTGCGCCGTTTCGTCGGTACCGTAAGCGGAATAGGAAGCAACCGAGTCGTCAGCTGTCGAGGGAGTGCCCTGGTCATCTACAGCGCCGACCGTGATCACGAAGGGATCGTTGGCGGGTGCGTAGAGGTTGGCAGTACCGTTGTTGCCGGACGAGGCCACGACGACCACACCGTCGAACCAGAGTATCTCGCAGGCCGCGTCGAGTGGGCTCGTGTTGTACGATTCGGCGACGCCCGAGTTGAGCGAGAGGTTGACAACCTTGATCTTGTAGGTGCCCATGTTATCGTGGACCCACTGGAGGCCGTTCACAACGTCCGACTCGTAGGCCATGCCCTGGTCGTCGCTGACACGTACGTTTACCAGGTTTGTCTGGGGGGCCATGCCCATGTATGTGCCGTTCGACATTGTGCCGTCACCTGCTATCACGCCGGCCACGAAGGTGCCGTGCCCGTAGGCGTCCGCTGCATTATGGTAGGCCGCATTGAAGTTGACGTTGGCTATGAGGCGCTTTGACCAGTCTTTCGTATAAAGAATACCACTGTCAACAACAGCGACCGTTGTACCGCTGCCTTGCAGGTATCCTGGTCCTTCATTCCACACGTTGGTAGCCCCGGTCACCGTGTTGTAGACGTTATTGAGCCTGCTTGTGTCGACCGGGGAATTCATGCTCTGGGAGCTGGTCTGCACGCCGCCGCTGGTGTCTGTACCTGCAGCAGTGCTCACGCGCAAGCCAATAGCATCGTAGTAGACGGAGTGGGCTGCGGCAAGGTGGGTCTGGTTGACGGTCAGTTGAAGGTTGCTGTTAGGGTCGAAGTCAGACCACGTCCATGTACGGCTGGCGGTGATATCGACGTAGAGCGTGCCGGCGTTCGCCGAGCCGAGGTAGGTGTTGAGTAGGGTGTGATTGACCGTGACGCCCGTACCCGCATTGCTGTTCATCGAGGCAGTGAGGATGGGGTCTTCGCCAGTTCCAAGGGCAGCAGGTACGTATGCACGCAGCACAGCTTCTACCTTGGTGATAGAGTTCCCGGGTGCCTTTTCGGCCTGGAAGCCTGCAACGGCCATCGTGCTGTTGCTGCCCGACCCGTAGGTGCCGTTCAGGCCGCCCTCCGAATCGATTATATTAGGCGTGTTGGAGAAGACTGCTGTAGCCGCTACCGACTGGGTAGAGCCGCTATACCCTCCAACGTAGCTCGACCCGCCACCACCTCTCGCGCCACCTGTGACGTACGATTTGTAGTTTTCGGGTGTGCCTGCCTGATCGCTATTCTTGTAGACGCTTGCGGAGTTGCTGTCAACAGGCTTGATTCCAAGCGCGTTGTAGTTCGCCGAGAATGTAGTGTAGACCGCAGCCGCCCATTTCCAGTTGACACTGATGCCAGGCGTGTCTGATGTGAAGCGGCCCGACATAGTAACCGGGTTTATGCCGCCTGGGAGGTCGGCGGGCACTCGGTAGCCAATGCTGGTCAGGTAAGTGTTTCCTGATGTGCCGGTCCGCACAACGGTTGAGAAGGTGTTGGTGGCCGTAATATATGATGTTGCCGCAGCGCTTGCCGCCGGGTCAAAGGTAATGGTGGCATTGGGCACTTTCAGCATGTAGTTCGAGCCGCTCACGCTGAACGTAATGGCTGCGTTATCGAAATTTACTTTCGCGATAGAGGAGCCGAGGCCGCTCGCCGACAGAACGCTGTTGAACCAGATGTAATTGCCGGCACGGATTGCAGTGCCGTTGAAGTTTGATCCTATCGTGGCCGTAACGGGAGCGCCCATAGCTGTCGCCCAGGTGGTGAACTGCGTGGGTGTGCTGGACTGCGAAACAGCGGCATCCAATGAGACCCAGCGCACGTCGTTTGCCTTTCCGATCTGCGCCACGTTTTTGGCAGATACGCTGGCCGCGAAGGCATTTATGATGTGAAGGTCCTTCGTGACCTCGCCGCCCAGGCGTGTGACCAGCTTCTCAGGGCCGTCCGACTTGCCTGTTGTTTGTACTATGATGCTGACCTTCTGGTCGGGCTGCTGGGCTGCCATCTGTAACAGTATGGGCTGCACCTTGGGTGCGGCCTCCGCTGCTGGAGCCAGCCCGACCATCGTCAACAGCATAGTCACCAACAGGAAGAGCCTGGCAGGCCCCGACCAGTTGGCGGAGGCCGCTTTGCCCCCTAGTTGCTTTGCCATTTAATCCTCCTACCCATCGATATGGGCCTACCTAAGTATGCAGAATATTGCGCGTATAGATAATTGCTTTTCTTGTAGTGTCTCAGCAGGGTTCTGTGTAGAGCTACCTGTACATCCAGGTTTACTCGGCTCGTTAGCATCTTTTCATCTTGTCGCTCCTTTAATGTTGTTTGGTAGCACTCTCTCGTGATCTTTCTTACAGCCCCCGTGTTGTGGCAGGTCACGCGTTACTCCTTGCGTGTAGAGACACGTCGGTCGCCTGATCTGCCGTCCATTCCTACTGCATCATATCCGCACATGCGCGTGAGGTCATTACTCGAAGGTAGTATATGGACTGGTACCTTGGTACCCCGGACTATTGGGTAGTAATTCAGTGTCTCCCACTTACGCCTCTGGAGCACACGAACATCGGCCCAGGCGGTGGAGGTCGGATGCACAAAGACGCGCGCCCTATGCCTATGGCTTCCATCTCAGCGGGCGCGTGGCGTCGTTTGGACCTTGTAAGCCCACAGGCGATTCATATTGTCTGCAAGCAGTAAGGGGATAAAAAGAGAGGAGCGACGAACCACTCGTCACTCCCCTTCTGAATCCAGAGTCTTTGTCTAACCTATGGGACCATAGCTGGGGCTCGCTGCGTCCTGCTGATAGTTATGTAGGAAACGTCAGGACTGGGAGCGCGCAATATCCCCTGCGATACTCAATCCGTCTCAGCCTGCCCACAGCCACGCAGTTGCACACGTTAGGCGCTCATCCGCGCAGATTGCAGGACATTCCCTGGTGCAACTTCCAGCCACCTCGTGCGGCGCGCCTGGCGGGTCGATAGGCAAGGAGCTTGCCCCCAGGTGACAACAGAGCCAGTGCTGCTTGGGAGCAAATGGAGCAGTTGCAATATTGCAACTGCTCCAGGGGCATCTTAGTTTATGAAGCTGGGATTATCTGTGCCGCCGGATCGGGGAAGCTATCACTATCCTGACCACGCCGGCACTGTAGGCTATCCCAACCTCGGCAACTTGATGTCAAAGACCGTGAGTACAGTCAGGGAGCCCTTTACTTCTGGTCTGACAAGGGAATCGTCTTGTCGATGGTGCCGTCGTGGCCGTCGTCTATCGTTAGAGAAATCTCGCTGCTGTCGCCCTTCCACGCTCCATAGTCCAGGTAAGCTATGCTGTTGGCGTCAAGCTCGACACTGTCGTGCCTGAAGGTCTGCTCGCCTGCGCTGTCGATGCGGTTCATGGTGAGGGAATAGGCGCTTGCCGACTTGTTGCCTGCGGTGCTGATACTGAGGCTGCCCTTGTCTGTATCGATACCCAGGGTCAGTGTGCCGCCGCCCTCGACAGCCACACCCTTGACCTCGAACGAGTAGTCAGCGCTCTTGCCCTGTATGCCAACCAATATTGTGGGCGTTTCGTTTGAGCCGGTCGTGTACTTGACCGTCTTGCCGTCGGCGGAGAAGACAATCGTATCTTTCTGACCTGGTTGAAGGGCGATGTTGTCCACCGCTAGGTCGTAGCCCGGCCCGACCATGGTGACCGACGAGTGCCCCGCAGCGTCGAGGCTCGCGCCGTCAAGGGTAATTGTATCTTCCTGGCCGCCGGGCACAAAGAGCGTAGGCGCTTCGGTATCTTTCCAAAGCTCGCTGCTGCGTGGGGTTTCGATAGAGGCCCCTGGTATCGTATTCACAAGCTGGCCGTTTACCATGCCGATCTGGTGGCCCGCGCCGTCGTCCAGGGTCAGGCCGCCGTCTCCGTCCAGCCAGACCTGTCTTGATCCACGGGCGGTCTCAGGCGCTTGAGTGCCGGCCGCGTCGGCTCCCGTCGGGGCGCAGAAGGCGCAAACCTGCGTTTGG
>JALYYZ010000174.1 GCA_030945985.1 Chloroflexota bacterium | reverse complement strand
CCCTCCAGGCGCTGGGTAACACCCAAAATGAGCATGTCGCGGAGGCCCCGCACGTAGTTCGTTTCCTGAGATAGATTCGTATGAGCACGCGTTAGAGCAGCAGCCAGCCCTACTATACCCGGAACATTCTCTGTAGAGGCGCGTCGGCGACTCTCCTGCGAACCGCCATGCTGCTGAGGTTGCAAAGGGGTATTCGCCTTTATATAGAGCACACCCACGCCTTTGGGACCATGGAACTTGTGGGCCGAGAGCGAAAGCATATCGGCTCCAAGCCTCTCCACACTCAAGTCAAGATAGCCTCCCGCCTGCACCGCATCTGTATGAAACAGAGCCCCACCACGGTGCGCGATGCCGGCTATCTCCTCGATCGGTTGGATCGTGCCTATCTCGTTGTTGGCGTACATAATACTTACAAGTATCGTGTCAGGCCGCATAGCACGGGCCACATCATCAGGGCTAACTCGGCCGTACCGGTCAACTGGAAGCACGGTCGTCTCGAAACCGTGCCGCTCGAGCTCCTCGGCAGAGTGCAGGATGGCGTGGTGTTCTATCGCGGAGACAACAAGGTGTCCGGGACCAGTTCCAGGTTGCTTATTGGTTACCAGGCCGCGCCGGTAGGCCCAGGCCGCACTCTTGAGCGCGAAGTTATCCGACTCGGTGCCACCCGACGTAAAGACCACCTCGCGTGGACGGCAGCCCAGAACAGAGGCAACCTGCCTTCGAGCATTCTCCATCCCCTGATGCGCGGCGCGTCCCCAGGCATGAACGCTCGAAGGGTTGCCGTAGCGCTCCGTGAAGTAGGGGAGCATAACTTCCAACACTTCGGGAAGCACGCTTGTGGTAGCTGCGTGGTCCAGGTAGACCGAGCGTTGCGGTAGGCCGTTACTCGATGATGTGCTATCCGTATGTATTCCCATAGTTCTATCATTCCTCGTATATTGTTAAGCTATAACATCCCTGCATGGTTTTTTGATCCAAGTATAACACGAACCACCTCACGCCGGGTCCCGCCGGCACGGAGCTGAGCTATCAAGTAGCAGGATAGAGCAGTAGTCTAAGCGCTGTTTGCTGCCTGGCACGAGTTGAGGGAGCCGCTGTCAACTTGACTTTCCGTGCTCTAGCGGCTATAATCAGGGTGTCGATAATATACACAGGCCCAGTGCAATATGCCTTCTGTTTGAGCCCGGTTATCCGCGGCTCCTTTTTTGTTGCGGCCAACGCAACACATTGCACACTTTCAAGGATAAGGATTTACAGTGACTTTTACTACATTCAATCTTGACCCGCGTATCGCGGCTGGTGTGCAAGCGCTTGGCTATACCGTGCCCACACCCATTCAGGTTCAAGCGATACCACCTATAATGCAGGGCCGTGATCTCATGGGCCTGGCTCAAACCGGCACAGGTAAGACTGCCGCATTCGTCCTACCAATCTTGCAGCGACTGATCGACGGCCCCCGTGGCCGCGTTCGGGCACTGATACTCGCACCCACCAGGGAGCTTGCAGAGCAGATAGATGAGTCTATAAAGACCCTCGGTAAGCAGACCGGCCTGCACAGCATCACGGTCTATGGTGGGGTAAGCACCCACAACCAGGTCGTGCAATTGCGCAAAGGCGTTGATATAGTTGTCGCGTGCCCAGGACGTTTGCTCGACCATATCACCCAGAGCACAATCATACTCTCGGCACTTGAAGTGCTGGT
The DNA here is from genome assembly GCA_030945985.1 of Chloroflexota bacterium. Lineage (GTDB taxonomy): Bacteria > Chloroflexota > Chloroflexia > QHBQ01 > JADMIH01 > JADMIH01. The sequence goes on along the minus strand of JALYYZ010000174.1, from coordinate 1,789 downwards.
GCTGGACGAGGCCGACCACATGTTCGACATGGGCTTCCTGGTGGACATCCGCAAGATCCTGCGCCACCTGCCATCAAACAGGCAGACGCTCCTCTTCTCGGCAACTATGCCCCCCGACATCAACCGGCTGGCACAGGACATTCTGCGGAACCCGGTAACGGTAGAGATAGGGTATACAGAGCCGATAGGCACCGTCTCGCATGCTCTTTACCCGGTCCCGCAGCATCTGAAAACAGAATTGCTGATGAAGCTACTCGACCATACGGACACCGAATCGGTGCTCGTCTTCGCCCGAACCAAGCACCGCGCCAAGCGTGTCGGCGAGCAACTGGAGAAAGAAGGCTACAGTGTAACCTCGCTCCAGGGCAACCTGTCACAGAACAGGCGCGAAGCCGCCCTGGATGGCTTCCGTGATGGCAAATTTCAGATAATGGTGGCCACCGACATAGCCGCGCGTGGGATCGATGTCACCCGTATTTCGCATGTCATCAACTATGACATGCCTGACACTATTGACGCCTACACTCACCGTATCGGACGTACAGGACGAGCCGCCAAAACAGGCGATGCGTTCACACTCATCACTAACGAGGACGGCGATATGGTGCGCGCAATCGAGCGCGTGTTAGGCTCGAGAATCGAGAAGCGTACCCTCCAGAACTTCGACTACGGGAAGGCTGCTCCTGTGCGCAACAATGAGTTTGCCCGCCCGCCCCGCGAGCCGCAACGCCGCCGACCGCAACCCTCAGCAGAGGCAGCCAGGTCTCAGAGTACGCAAATGCCACGTCAAACACCCCCGAGGCCATCCCAGGGCACTCAGGGTGAAACGCGCCGGCCGACTTCCGGCACTCCGGGTGAGACCCGTCGTTCGGCTCCAAGCAGTCAAGGTGAGACGCGCCGTCCATCCCAGGGCACTCAGGGCGAGACACGCCGCTCGGCTCAGAGCCCTTATGGTAACAGTTCGTCTACGTCGAGGCGTGATCGCTCTCGCAGTTCAAGCGAGGCGAGAGCTTAGCGTAGCTTCCAGCAACCTCTTGGGAAAGAGCGCTTATTGCCAGAACAAGCAAATCAAAACCCCGCGGGGTTTTGATTTGCTTGTTCTTCTTTCAAAAGCTAAAAGGTCCGTGAAGGTGCATTAGTTTCCGAAAATAGAAGTAGCAACCATCTGGCGATTCGGCACCCCTTGCCGACCTTGCAGAAGGCTGCTATAATTATAGTAGAAGCATATACAAGCGTTATACAGGACGAGTAGCCTCGTAGCCGTGCGCAGAGAGTAGAGGACAGGTGAGAACTCTACCACGGAAGGGGTGAAAACCACCTGTTAGCTGGACAGCCCAAAGCATAGCAAGTATGTTGTCCCGGAGGCCCCGTTACAGGCATGAGAGGGTAGGCCAAGGCATCTGCCGGCACCGAACTCGGGTGGAACCACGTGAGGTTACTGGCCTCTCGTCCCGTACAGGACGAGAGGCTGTTTTATTTAACGTGTTCCAGGATAGCAAAGAGGAGGAAGACAATGTTAGGAGTAAAACAAAGCGAAGAGGTGAACGCCGGCGATGCGGCAGAGAAGGATCAACTATATAAGATACGGCACAGCGCGGCCCATATGATGGCGCAAGCAGTCGTGGAGCTATACCCCGAGGCTAAGATCGCCATAGGGCCTCCTATAGATAAAGGATTTTACTACGACTTCGACCTGGGCAGGGGCGAAGACGGCAAGCCGCGCACTTTCACGCCGGAAGACCTGGAGAAGATCACCAAGAGGATGCGGCAGATCATCGCGGGCAAGCAC
>JALYYZ010000388.1 GCA_030945985.1 Chloroflexota bacterium | reverse complement strand
CGGGAGGCCTCTAAATGGAAGACGAAGAGGTAAATCAAGAATACCACCAGTATGTAGGGCAGCAGGCGAGTGGCATAATAGGTATACATGCTGAGCCCGGCCCAGAGCCCCGCCAGTGCGAAGTCGCCCGGCCTGCGCGATCGTAGGCCCTTCAGCAGAAAGTAAAAGCAAAAAGCCCAGCAAAGGGGCGTGGTCACATTGATGATTGATGTGCGGCTGTAATGCACATAAGACATCGAGACCGCCACCACGAAGGCGGCAATAGCTGCGGCGATCCTGCCCCACACCAGCCTCGCGGTGAGGTAGACAGGTACGACTGTCAGGGCACCCGCGAGGGCCACCGCGAAGCGCACACCGAGGAGTGTCGGCCCGGTGAGCCGCATAAATTGGGCAGCGATAATAAACCACATGCTCGGCAACGTGGTGTTATACCAGGTTGTAGTAAAGAGCGGGATCGCAGGACCACGATAGTAGCGCATTATCTCGGTGAAGGCAAAGCCCTCGTCGAAATGCGTGCGCCATGGTATCTCATCGAGGAAAGCAAGGTGGGTAATCAGCGACAGCAAGATAATGCCGGTGAATATACCTGCTTCCAGCCGCGTCCACCTGGGACCCAGTCCTTCTCGGCTGTCGGGGCCATACCAGAACATGCACGATACGAGCAGCAAGGCAATGCCTGCCAACCAGAGAATGCCTTGCAGCCCAAAAAGAGCGTTGGGATCGGCGGTGTATGCTCTAACAGAGGCAAAGGTTAGCAGCGCCGCGCCCACAATCCCCACGAGGCGGAGCAGCAGCTTAGGTCGCCACTCTATCTGCCGCCATGATTTGCCCTGCTCTCGGGGAAGTAAGGCCGCGTCTCTTGTGCGGCTCCACGCGACGACTCCAAGTAGCATTCCTATAGCAAGCAGCAGCAGCCCGCTGTTGCGTCTTGTCTCATCAAAGAGAAGCGCCTCGCCGGCCCCTCCGATTACCAGGGCTATTGCGCCGAGCCATAGCGCTCTTGAAGCCCATAGCCCCTTCTCAGGCGCAGGCGGTATATCAACTCCCGTGTTGTCGACAAGGCTCGCCGTCTGGGTGTCCCAGGCTATCAGCGTAGCACCATTGTGGGCACCATTAGCGGCACTCTCTGATGGGGAGCCTGGCACCCCGCCGATTATCACCCGCTTCCGTGTCTGACTCTTTTGCCCTTGTTGGTAAGCCTCAACAGGTGAATCAGCTCCGTAGACGGCTGGTGGCGCTTCCCTGCCGGCAGACATATTAGGTTTTTGTAGGCTCTTCATTAGGCGGACACCAGGCCGCTAGATAGGACGAGAGCAAAGGGTTGCACATCCAGAAAGTATAGCCAAGGCTTAAGGCAGTGTCAAACCTAGACAGTCGTTCCTGTGTTGAGGCGATGCAATTATTGCACAGTGTAAGTGTTAGGCGAAAATGTCACGCTCTAAATGCCAAGCAAAAATGTCCGCTCATTACGTGCTTGCAGGGTGGGTTGCTACTGCGTCTTTGCTTACCTGCTGAACGGGCAGCGCTACTCTGGAAGGGCAACGAAGCCGAGCAACGTCTCCGGGAAGCCGTCTGTAACGATCAAGAAGCCACGCTCTTCCAAGCATACCAGACCCTCCCAGTTTCGCGTGTGGGTGGTGTCTAGTAGCTGCAACTGTATGGGTGGTCTATCCATGAGAGATATGCCCCGGCTGCTGTAGCTGAATTGCAATATCCTTTCAACGGCGCCCGATCTCGCGTGCGTCTCACCTTTGCCGTACCTGGCGATTAGCGGGTCGGGCGCGGGCTTGTAGCTCTCCGAATCGCCGGGATAGTAGTCATTCATCGTCCAAAAGAGTCCTTCTTCATCAACGTGCGTAGCATCTGTGATCCTGTACTCGACGTTGGGGAAGGGTAATGTGCCAAGAGGCTCCAGGTCAAGGCTGAACATGTGGGCTACGGGGTTCCGGTTTACATTAGCGCCATTAGCCTCGAATATAGCAGCGAGCTTATCTCCTGCCAGCACTAGCGTTTCATATGAGGCGTTTTCGATATTAGCCTCGGGCGCGATCTTCACGAGCATGCGGCTGTCCAGCCTTATTTCATCCCCGCTGGGGGAGATATTCCCCCGCACAATATATCCGAGCATCTTTTGCGGTTCTGCCTCGATGGTGAGGTATATATGGCTGCCTGTCACCACCATAGCCTCGTACCCCTGAAAGCCTTCTATGCTCTTTTCCAGGCCTGCGGTGATAAAAGGCACGTTATGGGGTTTCAGTGGCGTGCGAGACCGGCCTTCGATATAAGCTACAATATCGCTTTTGGCGAGCATAACTACGTTGCCGTCGCCCGGGGTACCCGCCCAGTTAGGGTACTGTGGTAGCAAGATCAGCCGGTCACCGTACCAGGCGAGCCCCGAGAGCTCGGCGTTCGCTACGTCCATATCAATGGGTATAAGCATGACAGGCTGCTCACGCACTAGCGGCATTGCGCTCTCGTTATCTCCGGCAGTCATTCTCCTATCACCTCTTTGCTTCCAACCTCTGCCTTTTGGCCATATAATAGGAGAAGTTGCCTGCGTACTCGCGCACCTGGCTTTCCTCTATGGCTATGCCTCTCTCGATTATCTTATCGAGGAAATAGCGATCATGTGATACCGTCAGGATAGTGCCTTCGAAGCTCTGCAACGCCTCTTCCAGCACCTCTATGGATCCGATATCAAGGTTGTTGGTCGGCTCGTCGAGTACCAGGAAGTTGGCGTCCGTGAGCATCAGCCTGACCATTTGCAGCCTGCTCTTCTCGCCACCGCTCAAGTTCTTTATCGGGTTCTGCATCTCGTCATATGCGAAGAGTAGGCGGTCGAGTAGACCGATAGCGCTCTGCTCGGTCATCGGCTTGAGGCTGCGCACGAAATCCATAGGTGTGCTGCTCATCGGCAAGGTCTCACCCTCTTGCGAGTAGTAGCCTAGCGTCACGCTCGCGCCGATCTTGATGGTGCCGATGTCGGGGGGCAGTAAGCCTACGACTGTACGTAGCAACGTGCTCTTGCCACTGCCGTTCTCGCCCAGCACACCCACTCGCTCTCCATACTGGACCGACAAGTCGAAAGGCCGGAAGAGCAGGCGTTCTCCGAAACGCTTTGAGAGGCCCTTTACCTCGAGCACCTTGCGGCCACTCCTGTCGGAGTCAAAATTGACCTTGATGCGGTTGCGCAGTAGAACAGGTCGAAGTGTCGCATCTCGCCGTGCGCGCTCCAGCCTCTTTTCGGCGTTCTGGAGCTTGGAGGCGAATTTCGAGTTCTGTTTAGCCCAACTTCTGAATTGGTGTACCAGCCCTTCCAGCCGTTTTATTTCTTCCTGCTGCTCGCTGTAAAGCTCGTGGCGTCTCAGAAGACGACTCTGCCTCTCGCCGAAGTAGTAGGTGTAATTGCCCGCATAGACGTGGATTTGCCCATCCTCCATCTCGAAGATCTTTTTAGCAACACGGTCCAGCAGGTATCGGTCGTGGGAGATAATCACTACTGTGCCCGGATAGGAGCGGATGAAGTTTTCGAGCCATGCCTTGGCGTCCAGATCCAGGTGATTATCTGGCTCATCGAGAAGAAGCAAGTCGGGCATCTGGAGTAGCAGCCGGGTAAGGTTGACCAGCTTCTTCTCGCCCCCGCTGAGGGTACCCACCTGTTGGGCATACATCTCCGGGCCTATGCCGAGGCCGTTGAGCACGCTCTCCGCCTCGTGCTCGACAGCGTAGCCCCCGAGGGCGTCAAGGCTCTCCTGGGCCGTGCCATATTCTTCCAGGACCGTCTCGATCGAGGTGCCTTTGGCGAGCATTGCCGGGTCGGACATGATCTCCTCAAGCTCATGCAGGCGGGTCTGCAGCTTTGCCGCCTTCGGGGAGATGCCTATCACCGCCTCCATGATGCCTTTGCCGCTCTGCAGCGGGTCGGCCTCCTGTAGCAGGTAGCCCACCGTCAGGTTGCGCCTGCGGGTGACCGCTCCATCTGTGGGGCTGTCTACCCCTGCCATCAATCGCATCAGGGTTGACTTGCCCCCGCCATTCTCCCCGACAAGGCCGATTCGCTCGCCCTCAAGCACCTCAAGGTCGATCTCATCAAAGATGAGGTTGCCTCCGTATTCTTTGCTTACTTTAGAGAAATTGAGTAATAGCATTATGGTTGCACTGTATCACAAAGCGTAGGCGCTATGGCTACCCGTCTCTCTGCTCAGAGTGTCAGCAATCGTCATTGGGGAATGATACTCAAGTGGGTGAGACGACAGGGGGGATCGTGCAACGGCAGCCGCATTGCATGTTCAATGTGACAGGAGCATGGTGAACGGCTGTGCCGGTAGTACGGAAGTGACTCGCTATACCAGCCCGTGGATCAACGATTACTACGTCTGCTACGCCTTGTGCCAGGTAGAACTGAGGGTTCAGATAAAGGTCCTTGTATTCATAGCCTGGGCTGATAATCTCGATAACAGCCTCGGGGATCATCGTGAGAGCATCATCTCCTCTTGGAGGTCTTGTACAGAAGATCGCGATATCTGGACGCTTGAGAGAGCCATCCTTGAAGCGAATCAGTACATCTGAGAGATGAGCGCAAGCGCATCCTGTATCATCGTATGGGGCTGGTTCTACAGAAGTCCGAATGAGGTCGATAGTCTCCTGATGGAGGACGCTGGGGTAAGCCTCCCATGTGGGCACGCCCGCAGTGATTTCCAGGCGAATAGCGCCGTCATAGATAAGTTGGTCTAGGTCGTTAGCTTTATCAACTGCCATAAGTCGTTCCTAGTCGCGCTACGCGCTTGCGCAGCATATTGCTTCTCTTCCAAGCCGCCTCACCACCTTATGGCAAGTCACATTGGCAGCCGCACTGCATCTCAACCGTTATAGGGGTGTGCAGTATTTGCACGTCGTTTGTCCGGTAGTGGGTCACCACGCCTGTGTGGGGATCAACAACGACAACATCCAGCACGCCCTGCGCAAGGTAGAATTCTGGATTTAGTGCTATATCTTTGTATTCATACCCTGGACTGACGATCTCAATTACCGCCTGCGGCACAATTGTCAACGCTTCGTCCTGGTCGGGTGGCTCCGCACAAAATATGGATATATCGGGTCTTTTGAGTGACCCCTCCGGAAAGCGTATATATACGTCTGATAACTGAGCACATTTGCACCCTTTATCACTTCCCGGCAACGGCTTTATCGAAGTCTGAATCCGGTAAAGCATCCGCTGGTGGCGTGAGCTTGGAGAAACTTCCCAGGTGGGAATGCCTCCAGTGATCTCCAGCTTCACCGCGCCTTCGCGAAGTAGTTGTTCCAGGGCACTTATCTCCAGACCAGGCATATCGACCCTCCACCACCATTATACCAGCCCGCGCAGCCTGGGCATTGTGAAGATACAGGAGGGTAGCCCGCGTTGATGTGCATACTGCTGAGCAGATAGTTAGCTTTATCCGATGACCATTGGCTCACGCAGCAGATGGTATAGCGAATAATATACTTGTGAGTTGTGGGTGGCGTTTGCCATTCTCAATTTGGTCGGCAAGTACCCTCAACGCTAGAGCCTGCACCCTGGCGGTAGCTTCCTCTCTACGCTGCCCGTATACCAGAACGCCGGGAAGTTCTAATATCTCCGCAAGCCAGCGTCCATCGGCTTCCTGCTCGCACTCAATTGTGAGCTTCATACATTCATTACCTTCCTGAAATCTCCACGAAGCAGTGCCACCCTGTCTCTACATACCGGCTATTATTGTACCGTGACAGCACTCTGCGCACCTACTGAGGCTGCCTGGGCCTATATTGCACGGCCTCGGCCAGGTGCGCCGCTGCTATCCTGTCACTGCCTGCCAGGTCGGCAATGGTCCTCGCCAGCTTCAATATCCTGTGATAGGCCCTGGCCGAGAGGTGCAACTGCCTCATTGCCGCCTTTATGAGCGACTCGCCGGCAGCATCCAGTGCGCAGTGCTCTCTTATTTCTGCCGGGCGCATCTCAGCGTTGGTAAGAACGCCGGGTACGCCTTTGAAGCGATCTCTCTGCCTCTGCCTTGCCCCCTCCACCCTCGCGCGTATATCGTGGGAGGTCTCTCCAAGCCTCTTGTCTGAAAGCTTTTCGTACTCTACTCGCGGCACCTCTATGTTGATGTCCATCCTATCGAGCAGAGGGCCTGAAATCTTCTTCTGGTAGCGGGAAATAGTAGAGTTGGAGCAGGTGCATTCCTTGACAGGATCGCCGTAATAACCACAAGGGCAGGGGTTCATCGCCGCCACCATAACGAAGTTAGCGGGGAATTGCAGGCTCCCAGCGACCCTGGTGATTGTTACTACCCTGTCCTCCATCGGCTGCCGGAGCGTCTCCAGGGCCTGCCCGCTATATTCAGGCAGTTCATCGAGGAACAGCACACCCCTGTGGGCCAGCGTAATCTCTCCGGGCCGTGGCACCCGCCCCCCTCCCACCAGCCCTGCGTGCGATACCGTGTGATGTGGAGCCCTGAAAGGTCTATGCTTGATGAGCGGGCGGCCTGGTGGCAGCATCCCGGCTACTGAATATATCTTGGTCACCTCAAGCATTTCATCACTGGTCATGTCCGGCAAAATGGTCGGCATGCAGCGCGCAAGCAGTGTCTTGCCCGAGCCTGGAGGGCCACTCATCAAAATGTTGTGACCCCCACTGGCTGCTACCTCGAGCGCTCGCTTCACATGTTCCTGCCCTTTGATGTGGCTCATATCGACCGGATAGTGTTCCTCGTGCTCCTCTTCGGCGCGTGGCTTCCCTACATAGGGCACGATACTTTCGCTAGCCACGGGCACTCCGTTCAGGTGCATCACGAGTTGTCGTAGCGTAGTCACGGGGAGCACGTCCACCCCGCCGATCAGCGCCGCCTCGGGCGCGTCCTCTGCGGGCAGGTAGACCTTCTTGATCCCCCGTTCCCTGGCAAGCGCGACCATCGAGATTACGCCATTGGTGTGCCGCACCGCGCCGTCCAGTCCCAGCTCACCCAGGAACACGGTGCCCTCCAGATCGCCGTAGATCTGGTCGGTGGCGACCATAATGCCCAGGGCTATTGGCAGATCGTAGGCAGGTCCCTCCTTGCGCAGATCGGCTGGAGCGAGGTTGATGGTCACGCGTGAAGGTTGAGGTATGTTGCCCCCTGAGTTGCGAATCGCCGACCTCACCCGCTCCTTCGACTCGTTCACCGCCATGTCGGGCAAGCCTACTATTGTCATCGAAGGAACCCCTGCACGGCTCACATCGACCTCCACCTCGACAAGCGAGCCTTCGAGCCCCACCACGGCACAGCTTAGTATCCTGGACATAGGCATAGAGCAATCTCCCAGTGAAGAATCACAAAAACAGAGGTGTGCTACGCCCCTCAGATGACCGGGATTATATCACCTGCTCGCTTTACGGTCAATCAGCGTGAGCGAGGCCGGCGGGCTGCTCCGGCTTGCTATTGTCTGCTATGCGCCCGGCGTCGAGCCAACCAAGCTCGTGCTTGAAGAGGATGTGTGCCACCAGGCGCTCTGCTGTTGCCAGGCCAAAGCCGAGTCCGTGCCCGGTGAAGCCTGCAGCAAAGTAGACGTCCGGCATAGCGGGAAGGGAGCCCACCAACGGCAGGCCGTCCTGGCTGAAGCCCATGGTGCCCGACCATCTATGTGTAATCCTCTTCCCAGCTACCTCTGGGAAATAGCGCGCCATGAAGCTTTCGAGCCCGCCTTGCACGTCTGCCGTTGTGCGGTCTTCGTAGCCGACCTCGGCATCCCTGAAGTGGTGCCTCCAGCCGCCCAGCAATAATCGTCTATCAGGCAATTGTCTGAAATATTCGAAGCCGTAATCGGCGTAGCACATCTGTGGCATAAGCTCTACGTCAAGAGGTTCGGTGCATAGGACCTGGCCCCGTGTGGGCACTATCTTCCCCTCGAAGTACGATTGCAGCAATGGTGCATAGGCATTTGTGCATAGCACCACGCCTGCGCAATGCACTTTTACTCTGCGCGACCTCACCTCCATCCCTTGTCCTGCGGGCTCGATTGCGAACACCTCCGATTGTTCCCACACGTCCAGGTCAGAGTTCGCGGCGAGCGCCTGGGTGAATTTTACGGGGTGTATGCCGCCATCACCCGGCTGCAACATGGTCGCAGCGAAGCCTCGCTTCAGGGGATCTTTGTGGGCAAACATGACCTCGATATCGTCGTTTTGCATGGCCTCAGCGGCGCGCTGAAGGTCCTCAGCTTCGGTATCATCCAGGGCAAGCACCAGCGAGCCGGTTTGCTGCCACGGGGTCCCAAGCTCCCTGGATAGGCCCATCACTATCTCCCTGTTATGCAGGCTCAATTGCCATGCCTCTAGTGCCACTTCGTGACCGTAGCGGCTGATGGCGTCGTGGTAGTGCAATGCGCTCCCTGTGAGCACCATTCCTGCGTTGCGTCCCGTGGCACCGGCTGCCACATGCCGCGCCTCGAGTACAGATACACTGTGCCCCTGCGACCTGAGAAGGCGCGCCAGGTAAATCCCAACAACTCCCGCGCCAATAACACAGAAATCGCACCAGACTTCATGTTCCGAGCTTGCATCTTGCCAATAGGAAACTGTCATACTCTACCCCTGCGTGGCCGGCCCTGTGTTGCGGGCCCTGCATGTTGGCCCCGATATATTTGTTGATTTTGCGTGTTACGGCCCCGCACGGCCTGGAATATGCTCTTGCTCCTTTGTGCATTACCGCGACTTGCGGAGTGCCTGACCAATTATATTACAAAGTGTGTGAGGTATTTTCATGTCCGGCATAAAATTTGGCGTGTTGGTCCCACAGGGCTGGCGGTTAGATCTGGTCAACATAGAAGATCCGGTGGAGCAGTATGAAACGATGACCCGCTTTGGTCAAGAAGCCGAGCGCCTGGGCTATCACTCTATCTGGGTGTACGACCATTTTCATACAGTGCCAACCCAGGAAATAGAGACAAACTTTGAATGCTGGACCGCCACCGCGACGCTGGCACGAGACACTTCTACGGTGCGTATAGGCCAGATGGTCACCTGTAACAATTACCGTAACCCTGCCCTCCTTGCCAAGATCGCCTCCACTGTAGACGTGCTCAGCCACGGCCGACTCGATTTCGGAATAGGCGCAGGCTGGTATGAAGAGGAGTACAAGGCATTCGGCTATCCATTTGCTGACGGCCCCACCCGCCTCAAGATGCTCGATGAAGCTTTGCAAATCATTCTGGCGATGTGGACCGAGCCCCGCGCCACCTTCCAGGGGCAATATTATTCAGTAGAAGGGGCTATAAACGAACCCAAAGGCGTGCAGAAGCCACACATCCCGCTGTGGGTCGGAGGAAGCGGCGAGAAAGTTACCCTGAAGCTTGTAGCAAAATATGCTGACGCATGCAACATCAGCGTCGGCACTGATATCGCCGCTTACCAACACAAGCTTGATATGTTAAAAGGGCACTGCGAGAAATTGGGGCGTGACTATAACAGCATCCAAAAG
>JALYYZ010000130.1 GCA_030945985.1 Chloroflexota bacterium | reverse complement strand
ACTGAGGTCAGTTATACGACAGAGATGGACAGCGTCGACTGGGCCGAGATGAAGGCGACCTTGCAGCAGGACCGCTTCGACAACGGGCGCACACCTGAGCAATTGCGTGTGTCATTCGAGAACAGCTATTCAGCGGTGATCGCCTACGCAGAAGGGCGCATTATCGGCACAGTGCGGGTGCTCTCAGACGGGGTGTGCAACGCATACGTGGTAGACGTCTGGACCCTCTCGGCCTATCGCAACCGGGGCATCGCACGAACGATGATGGGGATGATCGAGCCTGGCCTGCGAGGGCAGCACATCTACCTTTTCACCGACGACGCTCTGGGCTTCTATGAGAAGCTGGGCTACAGGCCACGGGGCGTGGGCATGGAGAAGGTGATCGGCCCGTGGCTGCAGAAGTAGCCCTGTCCACCTTTGTGCTGGTCTATAGCCCCCTTGCGGCCCCGCTCACATGGCCCCTCGTGGCTGATGATCTGCGAAAGAGGGGCATGAGGGCCATCGTCCCTGCTCTGCCGGACGTGCAGGAGAGCAGACTGGCGGGCTGCACGCCCAACTGGAGCAACTACGCAGAGCCGTCGCTGAGGCCCTGTACGTAGTGCCCGAAAGCGATCCCTTCGTACTGGTGGCACACAGCGGCGCAGGGCTTCTCCTCTCCGCCATCAGAGAGGTAAGCAAGCGTACAGCAGCCTGCTATCTTTCCGTCGAGTCAGGCATACCTCGCGACGGAATGAACTGTCTCGACCTTTTTGAGAAGAGCAAGGCAGACGGATTTCGCGCCTCGGCCCCAGGTGGTCTTCTCCCCACATTGACGGCGCACGACCAGGAGGCTATACCCGGCGCAGAGTTGCGCGCACGTTTCGTTAGCGAGCTACGCCCTCTGCCTCTCGCGGTCTACGAGGAGTTGCTGCCCGTCTCTGCGGGCTGGCCTGATGCCCCCTGCGGCCACCTTCAGTTCAGCCCTTTCTACGACGCGGACGCCGGCCTGGCGCGGAAAACAGACTGGGCCTACATCAAGGCCCCTGGGAACCACTTCTATATGCTGGTGGAGCCGGACGCAGTGGCGGACGCCCTCATTGCGCTGGTTGGGGCTCTTGCTCATAGCGTGGAGCAGAATAATAGCACGAGAGCAGACCACAAGGCGTCCTGAAGCTGGGCTAAGGGCCTACCTTACTCACTCCCAACGCGTATCCCATAAAGCGATCCCAATAGTAGAGCGATAACTGGCTGCTAAGCCCAGAGAAAACGGCATCGTAGCCGTGCCCGCCCCAGGGGATAAGGATTGTCACCACTTTGTCTCCCATCTCCCGGAGCCGCGAGCCAAGACCTGTAGAGTTGCGGGGCAATACTATCTGGTCCGACTCGCCGTGGAGCAAGAGGGTAGGAGGCAGCGGACGGTTGAGCCACTGCTGGGGCGTGGCACTTCTATACTGATTGGGAACGGCATCGGGGCTGCCGCCCAGGAAATCCTCCAGCACCTGGCGCGAGTGGATGAGGTCCGGCTCAGCCGGGTGAAGGTAGTCGTCGACGAGATCGGTAGGTGGGTAAAGGGCCACAACGCCCTTGATGCCTGACATGGCCCCACAACCAGTAGGAGCGGGCGCGATACCGGCCCTGTAAGCGGCGAGCAAGGCGAGATGAGCTCCGGCCGAGCGACCTGTCACGATTACGCTCTCAGGATCCAGACCAACCTCAGACGCATGAGTGCGCATGTAGCCCAGGGCGCATTCAGCGTCTTCAAGCTGTGCCGGGAAGCGCGCCTCAGCTGAGAGACGGTACTGGATGTCGTACACAACATAGCCACGCGCCGCGAAGTAACGGCTGGCGTCTGCGTACTCGCCCTTATCACCGTTACGCCAGCTCCCGCCGTGGATGACAAGCAGACCTGGGTGAGGGTCCTTTGCGCCTTTCGCGGGCGGATCGTAGCGGTCGAGGAGCAGTGTATGTCCGCCAACGATGCGGTAGGGCATATCTCGTGTCGTCCGTACGCCCGGTTGAGGCTCCTTTATGCCTGTGAAGTAATCACCGAGCGAGAATGGATCAGAACGCATCGGCGCTGCGCCGGGCCAGAGGCGCAACATATAGGAATCGCCCAATCCATCGCGCATTGCGCCATCAGCACGTGTGACGGCCCCACGCAGTTGTGTCAGGGGTATAGAGGCCAGTCCGAATGAAGCCAGGGAGCAAACAACTGCCGCCACCGAGACCAGGCGCGGCCCTTTGCGTTGAATTCTCAGCGCGGCGAGCGATAGGCTCAGCCCGAATGCGCTAAGGAGCATAAGCCAGATGCTCAGCTCGGCAGCGCCAATGCGCAACACCATCAGCTCGATAGTGGGCACGGTGAGTGGGATCAGAGCAGAGATAGCCAGCAAGAGAAGGGCCACTCCAAATGAGACGGCAACCAGAAGCCGCCCAGTCCAACGGCGCGGACGCAGCCCTTTCTGGTCCTCTTTCTGCTCCACGACTTCAGCAGCCAAATTGCACCTCCGGTTCGCTACGGTTCGCCATTCTGTTCTCCTATCATGCCTTGCGGCGCAGCGCACTTCTCTATATTGTACGATGTGGGAGCTAATGCCGGCTCAGGAAGTGTCTGCTCTCTGCTTCGGGGGTCCCGGCCGGTTGGGCTCTCGGCTTAGTGCAGCTTCCACCAACCTATTGGGGAAGAGCTCTTCTTTCCAAGAACAAACCAATCAAAACACTGGGTGCTTGGTTTGTTCTTCTTTCAAATCAAATTTCAAAAGGTAAAAGATCGATGGAAGACGCATCAGGCAATCGGACAGCTGTAATCGCCAACCAATCGCCGCAATACTTTCGTAATATCTTTGAGTCATACTGAGTATGGAACAAATATGCCCCTCGTTGAGGGGCGAACTCTGATAATCAGCACGCCATGCAATCGCTCCGCTAGCGGATGGAGGAAGTTATGATCGCAGCCATGAAGAAAGCTTATATACCGGGAGGCTTCGGCGCGGGGGTGGGCGCGGCTATCGCGATGATGCTGCTCATGGCGGTGCTCCGCTTCACCACCAACACCCCTTCCGTCCCCGAGCTGATGGAGGAGAGCCTTATCCGCCTCACCGGCGGGCAGATCGAGTCATACTTTATCAACCTGCTCGGCGTAGGTGGTAAGGCGTTGCTGCTCGTTTCCATAGTCGAAGGCACTTTGCTGCTCGGCGGGCTACTAGGGCTCGGCTTCACCCACACCTGGCTGCGCATTGCCAGGATGCGTGGTTCTAAACGGCTCTCGGGGCTCGTATATGGTCTCGTGATCGGGTTCTTGCTCAACGCCGTCTTTCTGCCACTGGTTGATCAGGGCTTCTTTGGGTCAAACGCCCTCCAGGTTACAGCCCCTCCCGACATCGCTCTGAGCCTCTATGGAAGGTCGCTCGCTCCTATAGGAGTGCCTGTTTTCCTCGAGATGTTCATTCTAACCGCCGTTTTCGGCCTCGTCCTGGTGGCTCTCTTACCATGGCCTCGCACCGCCGGAATCAGCGACGCTAAAGGGAGTGTAGATAACGCAACAGGCGCGATGCCCCGGCGCGATTTCGTGAAGGCGTTGGGCGGCGGAGGCGCTGCCCTTCTAGGCGGGGTTGCCCTCTGGTACGGCATCAGGCGGGCTCTTGAGCCTCCCCCCGTGGCAGGCTTGCAAGATGTTGACCTGGGCGCAGGCGGGCAGGCAGGCGTAAGCGCTACTCCCGGTGAGGTTCATAATGTCGAAACAGGCCCCACAGCGGGCATGGCCGACGCCCAGCCCACCCCTCCCATACCTCCCGGCTTCGAGGGAATCAAGCCGAAACTGGTGCCGGAGATCACGCCTGTCGAGAGCTTCTATATCACCACCAAGAACTTTGTTGATCCGACGGTTGACGGCAATAGCTGGACTTTGACCTTCAAAGGCATGTCCGATAATCCCTTCTCCCTCACGCTGAAGGAGTTGCAGGCTCTCCCTGCCGTGAACCGACTTGAGACGCTGGCCTGCATCAGCAACGGCGTCGGCGGCAGCCTTATCGGCAACGCAGTCTGGAAGGGGGTCAGCTTCTCCGACCTGTTGGTCCGTGCCAAGCCTCAGAAGGGGGTGGTCGACGTTGTGGTGCGGGGGGCGGACGGCTATGCCGACAGCTTTCCACTCGATGTAGCGCTCAAGAATAGCTGCGTACTGGTATACGAGATGGACGGCAAGCCACTCACACAGAAGCATGGCTACCCGGCTCGTCTCCTGGTGCCGAATATTTACGGCATGAAGAACTGCAAGTGGATCACCGAGGTAGAGTTCGTCAACAACGACTTTAAAGGTTACTGGGAAAGCCAGGGTTGGGACGATGTTGCCCATTATCAGACAATGTCACGCATCGACTACCCCGACGCCGATAACATAGCTGCCAAACCAATATTTATAGGCGGGATTGCTTTCGCGGGAAACCGGCACATCAAGGCCGTAGAGGTGAGTACCGATGACGGCAAGAGTTGGAACCCTGCTGAATTGCGCCCCGAGGCCGGCCCATTTACCTGGAGGCAATGGATCTACCCCTGGAAGCCCACAGCAGGTACTTATCGGCTGAAAGTGCGAGCGACAGACGGCACGGGCGCGGTGCAGACGGCTACAGAGGCGAACACCTTCCCCAACGGCGCGACGGGGTACCACACCAAACAGGTAAGGGTAGGGTAAAGGAGGGGAAAACGAACAAATCTAAACCCTGGAGGGGTTTAGATTTGTTTGTTTTCCGCCATAAGCTAAAGGGTTTATGAAGCTGCATTAGCTAGCGCGCTGCGTGCAGGGACGGCAGCACTTCCTCGGCGAAAGCCTGCAGGGTTTCAAGCTGTGCGACACCGCTCAGGTATACGATAAAGTATTCCACCCCTGCGTCCATCAGGGTGCGGAACGTTTCCACCGCTTCGGCCGGTGTACCAATAAACCCTTGCGGATAGCCCACATAGTTGCCCTCACGGAACTCCTCCAGGCTAACCTCGCGGCCCAGCAGTTTGCCGACGTCGCGCCGCGGCTTTGCGGTGGCTTGCTCGTGCGTCTGGCCGGGAAGGACAAGGTGGGTGAAGACCTCCGCAGACTTTATAATGCTGCTGTAATCACGTCCCAACTCTTCGCAATGAGCCCTCAGCACGCCATACTTGTGCCGGTAGACATCAGGGTTGACACCGCCAATGTTGCAAGCATCGCCATACCTGGCCACCAGCTTGAGGGTGACTTTTTCGCCCGCTCCGCCTATCCAGATCGGGATGTGGGGCTTCTGCACGCCTTTGGGCTCATTGATTGCGCCCTTAACCTGGTAGTACTTGCCCTCGAAAGTGGCCTCGGGTTCGGTCCACATAGCATGAAAGATCTGCAAAGCCTCGCCCAACATTCTCAGCCGCTCAGGGCCATCAGGGAATGGGTAACCGTAGGCATTATACTCGTGCTCATACCAGCCCGCGCCGACGCCGAAGTCAAGCCTTCCGTGACTCATCACGTCTACGGTCGACGCCATCTTAGCGAGCAGCGCCGGATCGCGGTAGCTGTTGCAGGTAACAAGCTGGCCGACGCGTACACGTGAGGTCTCGCGAACAAGTGCCGCCGTCGAGGTCCAGCATTCGAAGCAGGTCTCCATGGACGGATAGGGCACGGTATGTACGTGATCATACACCCAGATCGAATCGAAGCCGGCTTTTTCGGCTTGCGTGCCCACGCGCACCATCGTCTCGAACTGCTCCTCTGGATCTTTAATGTCCTCCAGGTCCATGTGCCAACCCTGGGGCACAAGCACACCACAATTCACCATCTGTACTACCTCCAACGTTCTGTTTACATGTCGTATTGTTGTCTTTCTGCATATGCTTCCGAAAACCACGAGCGTTGCGCACTGGGCCCCATCAGGGTTGCAACCCTGATCAACTATAGGCGACACGAACCTCGATCACGCGGCGCAGCATATAATCATGCTGTAATCGTGCAGACGCCGGGCGTGTCAGATGAAAGCTTAGGGCAGCACGCCTCCTGCTGCGCGGGATCAGTAAAGTGCCCTGAGTATATCAGCACCGGCGCAGCATTTCAAATTATTCCAGGAAATGGGCTCTGAGTATGGTTGTTTATATCGCATCTTTAGCGATATGGCACTCCGCTCAGAGAGGCGGTATAATCGGATTACCTCCACCTCAACCAGGCAGTTAGAGCTACCTTCGTACCTCTGCAAGCGACCTCCTGGGGTAAGAGCGTTTCTTTGCAACGATAACAGATCAAAGATCTCCGTTTTTGATTTGTTGTCTCTCTTTCAAGGGCTAAGAGGTCTATGAAGCCGCATTAGGAGGCATAGAGGAGATAAATGCGAGTAATTATTATCAGTGATATGGAAGGTATATCAGGCATCGTCAAGTGGGAGCAGGTAAAGGGCGGCGACCCCATGTACGAGGAATGCCGCAAGCTCTACACCGAGGAGATCAATGCTGCGGTGCGGGGTGCCATATCGGGTGGAGCCTCCGAGGTGGTCGTCATGGACTGCCATGGCGCGGGTGGGGGCTGGTCGTTCAACTCTCTCGTGCCTGATATGCTCGATCCCCGTTGCGAATACGTCGTCCAGCAGATTTGGACCGGCTATACTGGCGCACTGGAACAGGGTTGCGATGCTGCTCTCTTTATAGGTATGCACGCCATGGCCGGTACCCCCATGGGCGTGCTCAGCCATACCGTATCCAGTGAGGCATGGCACAACTTGTGGTTCAACAACATCCGAGTGGGCGAGACGGGCATCAACGCAGCCCTCTGCGGCAACTGGGGTTGTCCTGTGCTGCTCGTCACCGGCGACAAAGCCACCTGCGACGAAGCCCGTGCTCTGCTGGGTGATGACCTGATGACGGTCGCGGTGAAAGAAGGCTTAGGCAGGAATAGCGCCCGCCAGATACCACCCCAACGTGCCCGGCAAATGATCGAGGACGCAGCAAAGAAGGCGATAGAGGAGCGCCCGTCGGTGCTGCCGTACAACCCCGGCGAACCTTGCGAGATCAAAGTAGAAGTTGTCTCGCCTGACCGCGTTGAGCCCTACCGTCACAAGGCGGGAGTACACATAACCGAGCCCCGAGTGATTGTCTCACAGGCCGACGACTGGTGGTCAGCCTGGAAGCAGTTCTGGCTTTAGTGGCTACGTCGTGGGGCGCGCGGGCTGCGTCCGGTTCCCACAAGGCATGTCCGTCATGTCAAGTTGCGCCTCAGCAGAGTTATAGATAGCGTCAGACGTTGCCGCGCCGGTCCTACCGTACTCTGCAATACATGAAGGGTAAAGCACATATGGCTGGTGCAGCTTCATGGACCTCTTGGGAAAGCGCGCTCCTTTCCATAAACAAACCCATCAAAACCCGCAGGGTTTTGATGGGTTTGTTTTTCTCTTAACAGCTAAAAGGTTCATGAAGTTGCACTAGGGAATATTTACAAACGCGCCTCTTGAAAACAGGTCCTAATGGACGTAAACTACTGTGCCGTTACCTGCCCAACCGAAGAACCACTGGGCGATTGGCGTGCTAAGGTTCACGCAGCCGTGGCTGTGTGGGTGTCCGAAGTCATCGTGCCAGTAAGTGCCATGAAGGGCATCGCCGGCAGACTGGAAATATTGCACCCAGGGCACATTGGGCAAGTCGTAAGCGTCATGCGTTGCCGGGCTGCCGCCGCGCATCTCCTGGCTCGTGAGGCGAGAATATATTCTCCATACTCCGGGAGGTGTGGGGTGCAGCGCAACGCCGGTGGAAGCCAGAGTCACCTTTACAGGTGCGCCGTCCTGATAGGCGGTAACAACTTGCTGGGCAAGGTTAACGTTGACCCACTTGCCGGGGAAGCGAGCTTGTTCGAACTGAACGGGTGCCACTGGGCGAATGGACGTAGCTTGCACCCACATCGATAGCTCCGGCGCTTCGGAGACGCGGTACCAGAGGCCACCTTTTCCATCTGCCGCAGTTTCATACAGAAGCACACGTCGGCCTGCCCACCATGTTTTGCGCACAGGTGAAACCGCACTGGGCCCACTCCTTACCGCGCTACTCCGCGAAAGCTCTCCCATCCAGAGGCCACTGTAGAGTCCAAGAGGTGGCGCAGAGACAGGTGGCGCAACTGGTAAAGCGACCGGAGGCACAGGCACCACAGGTATTGCGGGCAAGACGGGCGAGGCCACCTCTACAGGCGCAGGTTGCGCCGGTGTTGGCTGAGTTGCAGGCGGTAATGTACTGCTCGAAGCCAAGGGTGCAAGACTGCCGGCAGACACATAGCCACGTACGCGCCCATAGACCACCAGGTACCAGCCACCACTGTAGGGGCCACCCAGCACCGTCGCCCGCGCATTCGCGGGCATAGAGCCAACACGAGCACTAGAGGTGGCAGGCCGTGCAAGCAGGCTAACGGTGTTCCTGGCAACCACCGTGCTACCATACGGGTAGCCGGCCTGCAGATAGTTGGCCTGCTGTGCCGACACTCCCGGTGCTGCACAGACCGCTAGGAGACCCATACAAAAGAGCGCTAAAACCGCTATTGCCGTACGTCGAGTAGATACACGCGGCGTGATCCGCACCTCCGCCCGGCTATAGCTCACATGATTGCCTGTTATCACGTTATCCTCCTAAGTTGCGTCTGCATTGCCCGGATTTCTGGGCTACAAACCTTATCTCAAGTTCTTTGGTCCCATATCCGACAGGGCTGTCCGGATGTGGCAACCAATATTGAGGAAAAGCCAGGCTATAGCAACCAAAAATCCACAGCCATGAATGCAAGCCAACATGGCATTGATAATGTTCTTTCTTTTATTCCGACTATTTATTAAGCTTCACGACCTGCAACAGGCTAATGGGCGACCGGCCACAAGCGTAATGAGCAAACACATTATATCACAAGACGCTCCAGGCAGACACCGACAAAGCGGCTTTCCAAGTTACGAGTTTCCCGCTATAAAAGCAGCCACTGCTCGAATGATGCAGTGGCTGCTTTAATCGTATCAACTTGTGTATCTCTTAGGTTATGTATGCCCACAAGGTAGCAGGTACATAACACTCGGTCCGGAGAACAGTTGCCGATTACTTTACTCCATGTTTGACTTGATCTGACGCAGTTTGAAGCCCGCTCCAGCCGCCCCGAGCGCCAGGAGGAAGAGCCCTGCCAGGAGGAAGATCGAGTCGGAACTGCCTGTCCTGGGCATACCCGGTGTCGTGCCGCCCATGTTGCCGCCCGATGTCATGGCGGTCGGGGACGCTTCGGGGGCTGTGGGCTGTGTCACCTCGGTCGCTGCTACCGTTGTCGCCGGTACGCTCGTAGCCGGTATGCTGGTGGGAGGCAAGCTTGTGGGCGAACTCGCCGGCACAGTTGTAGCGGTTGCGGCAGTGGTGGCCACGCCCGTCGCGGTGCCCGACAGAGTGGTGGGCGTATCAGCTAGCACAGTACTGACAGCCGTCGCGAGGGTCGTGGCGGTAGCAGAGACAGTTGTGCCTGTGGCAGGGACGGTTGTGGCTGTGGCGGGCACTGCTGTGTTGCTCGGTTGAGCCACAGCTGTTGCCTGTGCAGTAGTCAGTATGCAGAAGTAGACGACAGCAGTCACATGGCTGCTAGCGCCCACAAAGGTAACTGCCCAGCGTCCCGTTCCGAGATCGAGGAGCTGCTGGGTGACGCTAAGCGTCAGTGGACCCACTGAACCGTCGGGATTGACTCCACCAGGTATAGGAGCAGCGGTTCCCACTACGCTGCCGTTGGGGAGCGTGAAATAGAAGGAAACGTCCTCGTTAGCCTGGAAGCCCGTACCTCTCAACAGAATTCTTGCCCCGAGCGCACCATACGTCGGCGTAGCAGTGCCATTTACTGTGCCCGTTGTATCGCAGCCCGGCGAACTCTGCGCATAAGAATGGCCTGTGCTGCTCACGAGCATAGCTAACACCAACAATAACGCGCCAGTTACACTTGCGACCCGTGATTTAGTAGACATATTTACTCCTCCCATTGACATATACTTGCTGCCACCTGCTCAAATTTCAAACGGCGCGGCACAATATAGCACAATCTATGCCATCTGAGTTAAGAACAAATGCTGTGACGTGGGCGTACTTTCGAGAAGTGAAAGTAAACAATAAGTATTCGGATACTGCATCAAGTACGCTCAAGCCCCTACGGGCATGCCACATCATCCATTGTACTCTCTACCCGAATTCACCCGGACGGACCATATACGCTACCTCGGCGGCTGGTTGCTGTTTCTCCCCTGCCACTGTACGCAGGAGGCGGACAGCAAGAACAAGCCCGAGTAATAGTACCGATGCGACAAGGCCATTAAATGACGCAATCTGAAACACAATGGCATAGATGCCGGTGAACATGGCCGCGAACGGCAGGATGAGCCACCCGGTACGAGGTTCGAGCCCGTGTTCGGCGCGTGCAAGTTGCACACACCACACCGTCGCCATGAGTAACGAAGCGTCATGAATATAGAGATGCGGGCTGAAAAGTACAGCTACAAGCGCAGTAAGTCCAAAGCATGTCGCAAGTGAGTAACGGGTCCGCCACAGCCGTGCGGTGGCCGCTATGCTCGCCAACCACAGGAAAATTGCTACTTGCAGGCTGAGTTGTGGCGACACGCCCAATATAGTTAGGAGGCCGCGCACGTTGGGCATAGAGGCTGGATAGAAGCCCAGCGTACCGATCGTGGTTGAAGAAAGTTGCAGCATGTTGAGGTATCCGCCAACTACACCTGGTCCACAGAAGAGTAGCGCTCCGCCCCATAGCAATATGCTCGTCCCCAGCGCGACCGCGAGTGCTCTCCAACGCCGCTGTACTACCAGCGCAGCCACCAACAGCACCGCCATTTGCGGCTTAAACATTGCGAGGGCTAGGGCCACGCCCAACTGCGTCCATTTGCCTTGCCGCCAGCTTACAAAGATAGACCACCAGAGCGACAGCAAGACCAGAGACATCTGGCCCATGAGCAGAGCTTCAATAACAGGTACAAAGCAGAAGAGCAGTAACATATTAGACTGGAGTGTAGGTGCGTTTCCGGTCCACTTACGAAAGTTAGCCCGCACTGACAAAGCCAAGCCGAGCAGTAGTCCCCACTGAACTGCCAGCCATATATAGTAGGCCAGCCCAGGCGAGACAAAGGTGAGTGGGATGAAAAGAAAGGCCACGTATGGAGGATAGTTGAACGGCAGCAAACCCCCAGCAAAGCGAAGGCCGCCCGACACCTCGTGCTGCGCAGATGTCTGTGTCGCAATGTCGTACAGGTTCCCGCCATGCCCTTCCACCAGGACACTAGCTCCAGTGAGAAATACAGTGAAGTCTTTGCCGTACGGTCCGTCAGCGATCTGGCGAACAGAGTACAAGCTGAGGGTAACCACCAACAGTACGAACCATGCCAGGGTCGTGCGATCTAGCCGTCTCACCCGGTCGGGTTCATTCTTAGCGGCAATGGATTGTTCAAGGTTGGTTTGCATATAGTTCTCTACCATGGGTTTGTGTAAACAGTGGGCTGCTGATAGGAAAGCTGCGCACCGGTCGCACCAGCAGCACCACAACCACAAAACCAAGTAGCAGCAGACCCATGTTGCAAAGGTCAGTGCGCTCCGGAGTGCTAACCGTTCTCACACACTGGCGAGTGAC
>JALYYZ010000121.1 GCA_030945985.1 Chloroflexota bacterium | reverse complement strand
GTTGTATGGGCGATCGTTCGGCGTGATACCCTTCCTTTACTGCCTGTACTGACCTGGATATTACTGGGTATCTGGTCCACACCTTACCTGTTAGATGCGCTGCCCTTCGGCATACATTTGCCTTTCGTGCTACGTCTCCCCTATGCAGGCTACCTCGACGCTATTACGCTTGGATCCGCTGTGTGGCTGCCTTTAAGTCTTGCGGCAGGCTTCGCCATTGTTATGCTCGGTGAGTGGGTGCTCGGCTTAGCCGATGGCCTATCTCCGCGCAGACGCACAACATGGCGCGTGGCTTCAGCGCTGCTGTTGGTGGCTGCCGGTACCTTTTATGGGGCCGCTAATGGGTTGAACCTATCACCTCCTAATGACTATAAGCTCTACGTGTCGCAGGCGGACGCCGAAGCGCTGGCCTGGATGCGTGACAAGCTTCCGCCGAAAGGCTACGTCGTGGCCGATCCATTCCACTTCCCCTGGTCAAACTCAGTTCTCGGTTCGGACGCCGGTCTCTGGGTGCCTCTTATAACGGGACGTAGGACTACAGTGCCACCAATGCAGGCATATAATGAGCGGCTGGCCGATCCTAAATACCTGGAGAACATGCTCGATGTAGTAGGTTATGAGCCTCTCCAGGACTCGCCTCCAGCTGACTTTCAGGCGCTCAAGCAAGCCGGTATTACCCATATATTCGTCGGCTCGCGTGGCGAGCACTTCGACGTGAAACAGCTACTTACCAGTAACCAGACCGTGCTCGTCTTCCATAAGGATTCGGCCTGGGTCTTCAGGTTGAAGTAACGGGGCCCTGCATATGCTTCTTTCATTTTATGGCACACTTATTGCAACAAGCCGAGTTGGCGCGCCGGGCATTACTGACTTGTAATGCACTCTCTACACCGAGCGTCTGGGAGGTATAGGTTGGCTAGATTTAGGGGTAACGCACACGCGAGCTCAGATCGTGCGGCTTCGACGGTCCTCTTTTTGGTCTTGCTGATAGCCGTCCTGCTGCTCGCCTGGTACTTTGCCGATTTGCATGGTTTCACTACCTTTTGGAGCGATCTCTCCCGTCAGGTTTCACCACGGGGTTGAGGCCTCTCATTTATAGCATCACTGCTTTGTCAAGCGTACCGTGCTTCCCTTCGGTCGGCGCAGGCCATGCAGATGAGAGGGCAAATATGCATAGATCTGGAGGTATAGGCTAATGGATAAAAAGGCTCGTGAGATAATTGGGCTCCCTGTTGTGAGCATGAGTCGTGGGGCCAAAATCTTCGACGTTGAGGATATGATCGTAGATCCGGAGCGCCGCCAGGTGCTTGCGCTTGTGGTGTCGGAGGGCTCTTTCTTTCACTCCGCTCGGGCTATACCTTTTGGTCGTATCAATGTCATAGGCCAGGACGCTGTGGTGATACCTGATGGCAAGGCAATTATCGAAGTCAATCGCGATCAGGTGCTGAAGCGGCTGCATAATGACCACATCGTGCGCGGCATGAGAGTGCTCACTGATGACGGCCGCAAGCTTGGAGAAGTGGCCGATATGCTGCTTGACTCCCAGACAGGTGAGATCAAGGGTTATTATATTTCCACAGGGCGTGTGCTCAACGTCACTCAGGGCACACGTTGGCTGGCGGCGGACCGTGTACTCAGTATGGGTCAGCGTGTTCTCTTCGTGCCTGCCGACTATGGCAAGGAGTTCGATGAGCAGAGCGGCGGTATCGTGAGCGCTCTCGATCAGGCGGGTGAACGTCTCCGGACGGCCGGAGGCAAGGCTAATGTCCATCTAGAAACGTTTGGTGAACGCGCCAAGGTAGCCGGGGGGCGGCTTAACGAGCAACTTGGTCAATTGGGCGACTAAATGCGCGTGACGCTGCCGCAACGCACGGGCAATATGCTCATAGGGAAGATTGCTCAGGGCCGAGTGACAGATCGAGAAGGCAACGTAATGCTCCAGCCGGGCGATGTGATTACACAAGAGAGCTACGATGCGGCCCGCAATGCAGGTCGCATGCCTCAACTCTTTTTGGCTGCGGGTTCTTCTCCGGCCCAGGAGCATTTTGGGCCTCTTGGCGAGCAGGCCAGCCAGAGCTTGAAGGATATACCTAATGAGGCTCGCCAGTTGTGGTCGCAACTTACAGGCGGCTATACGCGCAGGATCGATCAGACCGACAATCAGTTGCTCCAGCGGCGTGTCAAGCAGGCCCTGGGCAGACCTGTTACTCGTGTCATCCTGGATCGGGACGACAATATCATCCTCAATACGGGCGACATAGTAACGAACAGGGCGATCGAGGCAGCACGGCAAGCTGATGTGCTGGACATTTTGGCGGACTCGATTTATACAGAGAAGCCCAAGCTGAGTCTCGAGGACTTGAAAGCATCCCGTAGTGGCGACATGAGCCTGGAGCGTAAAGAGATGGCTGAGTCTGGTACGCTTACCGGCAAGCTAGCGCCTCTCGGTACCGGCGATAAAGCTGCAACTAACACACCCCCTGCATAGGTCACAGTAGTGAGTGCTTACACCAGGGGTTGCTCAGGCTACTTATTACCCTACAATTGGAGGAAATACTTTGAATACTAGATTGATTATGGGAATCGTGTTGCTCGTGCTGGGCATACT
>JALYYZ010000045.1 GCA_030945985.1 Chloroflexota bacterium | reverse complement strand
GGGCATTAGACATAGCCCCCACCAGCCACCTGGGGAGGGCTATATCATACGCGTCTATACTGTTCATCATCGCCCGCGGCACTCCCAGCTTTGCCAACCCTGAGAGGAGCAAGATAGCCCCGAGCACCAACCTCGAAACGATAGTAAGGTAAGGGTTACGCACCGCTCTTGCGAGGGTCGATTGCAATAGCTTCTCCGTTTCTGAATAGCGGCTGAGCGCTTACTTCCCCGCCAGCGCCTTGTCGAGCGCGGCTGAGATGCGCTCGTCGCTGAGTGGGTTGCCGGGCTCGGTGATCATCGAGTCGTGGACCGTGCCGTCTTTGCCTATGATATAGATGGTCGGGTAGTAGAGGATGCCGTACTCGTTGGCTTCCTTGAGCGAGTTATCAGGGCTCGCGCCCGCTTTGGGTTGGTCAAAGAGCAACGGGTATGGCACCTTGAAGGTAGTGTGAAACCAGAGAAGGTCGTCCATGGCTATTGGTGTAGGCGTCTGGTCGGCTGCGCGCCGCGTCTCTGTATTGCGGTCCCAGGGGGTTGCGCTTATGCCGAACGCCTGTACGCCCTTATCTTTGTATTTATTGTACACACCGTTGAAGATAGGAGCGTCGGCCTGGCAGTGAGGGCACCAGGGTGCCATAAACTCCAGCATAACTACTTTGCCCAGGTTCTGGCTCAGGGTATACGTCTTGCCGTCAGTGCCTGGGAGGCTGAAGTCGGGCGCAGGATTGCCGTTCGGGATGGGATTGCGCTGGTTGGGGTCGTTTACGGGCTGTGCTACAGCGGTGCTACTCCCACCGCCGGCCACAACCGTGGCTGAGGTGGGTACCGGCAAAGCAGCTGGAGCCTTGGCTCCATTGAGGCCGCCATAAATAATGGCGCCTACAACGGCGAGGCCAAGAAGGACCAGTCCTATATCCAGTGGCCGCAAGGAAAAGCCGTTCTTCTTGCCCACGGGCTGAGTGCCGGAAGTCGTACGCCTTTGTGGCGCGGCGCCTGGTCTGTTGCCTGCCGTACCGGAGGGTGCTATCCTGGTTGTGCCTCCGCTCAGCGGCTCTATGGGTCTGCTGGCTTTACTCGGGATTGATGGTCTGCCGCCTGGCGCGGGCCTACGTGCTGGTGGTTGCTGCTTACTCATACTTCTCTCTTTCAGTAGGCGCATGGCGTTCGCCGGGATTGGGCTATTTCAGCGGGCCTGTGTCTCGCTAACTCAATTATACCTTTTTGTCGTTGAGCGCCGCCACACCGGGCAGCGTGCGTCCCTCAAGAAACTCCAAAGAAGCGCCACCGCCTGTGGATATATGGGTCACACAGTCGGCCAACCCCATCTGTTCAACAGCCGCCACCGAGTCGCCCCCACCTACTATGGTGGTGGCTCCCTCGCGGGTGGCATCGCACACCGCCTGGGCCACCTGCATGGTGCCCTGGGCGAAAGGCTTCATCTCGAATACGCCCATTGGGCCGTTCCAGACTACGGTGCCTGCTTCTCTTATCACGCCGGCGTATTCGGCGGCGGTCTCAGGCCCGATGTCGAGTATGCGCCAGCCCATCTGCCCGACATCGCCGGGTATATCGCGCACTCCTACCGTTTGCCTGTTGGCGTCTTCGCTGAAGGCGTCGGCGATTACTACATCGGTGGGCAGCATAATCTTCACGTTCTGTAGATTCGCCCGCCCGAGTAGCGCCTCGGCGTCACGCACGCGGTCGGCCTCCAGCAGAGACTGGCCGACAGGGTGGCCCACCGCCTTGAGAAAGGTGTTGGCCATCCCTCCTCCTATAATCAGCGTATCGACCTTGCCCATTAAGTTGCCTATCACACCCATCTTGTCCGATACTTTAGCCCCCCCGAGAATAGCCACAAATGGTCGCCTGGGCGTTTCAAGAGCGTCGCCCATGATCTGTAGCTCCCGCTCCATAAGGAGGCCCGCTACGGCCGGTAGATCGTGCGCGACCCCTACCGTGGAAGCATGCGCGCGGTGGGCAGAGCCGAAGGCATCGTTCACGTAGACCATGCCAAGGGAGGCAAGCTGTCGAGCGAAATCAGGATCGTCCGCCTCTTCTTCGGGATGAAAGCGGAGGTTCTCCAGCAGGAGCACCTGGCCTGGCTGGAGGGCAGTTGCGGCGTCTCGCACCTCCAGACCTATGCAATCGTTGGCGAACTGTACGGGCACGCCAGGCCCAAGCAGCTCTTGTAGATGGGCAGCCACCGGGGCAAGGCTATATTTAGGGTCAGGTCCGCCTTTTGGCCTGCCCAGATGCGACATTAGTATCAGGGCAGCGCCCGCATCGAGCAGGTACTGAATGGTAGGCATAGACGCTCGCATACGCGTGTCATCGGTAATATGCCCTGCGGCGTCGAGAGGGACATTGAAATCTACCCTGACAAGCACGCGCTTGCCTGCAACATCAACATCGCGAACCGTCTTCTTGCTCATCACACGCCCTTCTCGGCCATAAAGTTCACCAGGTCGGCTACGCGGCATGAATAGCCCCACTCGTTGTCGTACCAGGCGATTACTTTGACCAGGTTGCCGCCTATCACTATTGTGCTGAGGCCGTCGACTATGGCGGAGTGCGGGTCACCCTTGAAGTCCATGCTCACCAGCGGCTCCTCGGTATAATCAAGGATGTCGACGAGGTTGCCCTGGCTTGCCTCTATCAACGCGCCGTTCAGCTCCTCAACGGTGCAGTTGCGCTCCACCTCGGCCACGAAGTCGATGATAGAGACGGTGGGTGTGGGCACGCGCAGGGAGAAGCCGTCGAACTTACCTTTCAGCTCCGGTATCACGAGTGCCACGGCTTGCGCGGCTCCAGTGGTGGTCGGGATGATGTTGAGTGCGGCGGCTCGTGCCCGGCGCAGGTCCTTGTGGGGAAGATCGAGTATCTGCTGGTCGTTGGTGTAGGAGTGAACGGTGGTCATCAGTCCCTTGACGATGCCGAACCGCTCCAGCACAACCTTGGCGACGGGCGCCAGGCAGTAGGTGGTGCAGGAGGCGTTGGATACGATGTGGTGCTTGCTGGGGTCATACTTCTCCTGGTTCACGCCCATGACGATGGTGATGTCCTCGTTCTTGGCGGGCGCTGAGATGATGACCTTCTTTGCGCCGCCGTCGATGTGCATTCTGGCCTTGGTGGCGTCAGTAAAGACCCCCGTCGACTCGATGACGATCTCCGCAGCCATGTCGCCCCAGGGTATTTTCGATGGGTCGCGCTCAGCGAAGGTTTTGATCTCTTTACCATCGACGGTAATAGAGCTCTCCGAGGCCGACACATCCCCATCGAATGCCCCGTAATTGCTGTCGTACATCAGCAGGTGGGCCAGAGTATTGTTGTCGGTAAGGTCGTTGACTGCCACCACCTCTATCTCGTCGGGATAGTAATCGCGTAAGGCTTTGAATACCTGGCGCCCGATGCGACCGAAGCCGTTTATTCCTACTTTCGTCACCATCGTTTTGTCCTCCTGTGAACGTTCTTGTCTCGATTGTCCATATCCTCTGTTTAGCCGGATCTTCTGTACGTCACCGGCAGCCATGCGTGCGACCCTGAATTCTGCTTGCATAGCTAATTTTACCCTCTATCTTTGGGGCAGTTGCCTTCAGGTTACGCCACGTCGGGCTCGTCGTCCGAAGCGCTCTCCTGCTCTCTTTCCCGTTCTCGGACGCGGCCCGGCGCGCCCTTGCCGCCACGATTCTCGTAGAGGCGCAAAACGGCGTCGGCGAGCTTGACCGGGTCGTGCCTCAGGGGGTTATCGTCGCGCACCACGTCGGCCGGGATAAACTCCAGGTTAGGGAAACGGGCAGCAGCCTCCGTGTCGAGTGTAACGGACGTGACGCCCCACTCGGGTTTGATGTTTTTAGCGCCCGACTGGTTGGAATTATAGAGTACGTAGTCGAAGAGGTCCGGCCCGATATGGTTTCGCAATGTTCGCACGTGGTCGGTAACGCCAAAGCCGTCGGTTTCGCCCGGCTGGGTGGCGACATTGCAGATGAACACTTTCACCGCTCTCTTATTTGCCTTTACCGCGCTGGCTATATCTTGCACAAGGAGGGGCGGCATGATGCTTGTATAGAGGGAGCCGGGACCGAACACCAGCACTTCAGCGTTCAATATCTCCAGCATCGCTTCAGGGTAGCCGGGTGCCTGGGGCGGGTCCATAAATATCCGCTTGATAGGGGCAGGACCATGCGGTATGAGAGATTCGCCACGTACTATCTGGCCGTTTTGCAGTTCGGCGTAGAGCTCTATGTCTGTGAGAGACGCAGGAAGCACTTTGCCCTTGATGGCGAGCACGCGCGACGACTCGAGGATGGCCTGCTCAAAGCTGCCGGTGATCTGGTTCAAGGCCACCAGGAAAAGATTGCCGAACGAATGCCCCTCAAGGTCGCCCGCCCCCTCGAACCTGTACTGGAAAAGCTCGGCCATGAGAGGCTCTACTTCGGATAGGGCCACCAGGTTGTTGCGGAAGTCGCCGGGGGGCAAAATACCCAGGTCGCGGCGCAGCCGGCCCGAAGAGCCCCCGTCGTCAACCACGTTGACCACAGCGGTGATATTGTCGGTCACCTCTTTGAGCCCTCGCAGCAGGGTAGGCATACCCGTCCCACCACCTATCGCCACGATCTTGATACCATCGGGCCGACGCGCAGCCCTCATCGGCGAGAGCACAGGCATCTCGAAAGCACGCCCTTTGGAGGCAGCTACACGCGCAGCGCGGTTGACACGTACGCCCCCCCAGAGGGCCAGGGCGATACCTACCAGCAACACCAGCGCCTCTCTAAAGGGGTGTGGTATGAATTGCAGGGTTACAAAATAGAGGAATTCCGTGCCCGAGCGGGGGACTATATAGATGCGGTAGAGGTTGGCAATGCCCATGGCCAGGCCCAACCCGAGCACAGCCACGCCCACAGCAAGCACTAAAGCCCACCGCCGAAAGCCATAGCCACTTGGCAGCCACTTATTCATCCTGGCCCCTACACCTCCGCACCTTATTTGGCATATTATAACCTAAGTGATCAATTATAGCCTCATCTCATGCACTGATGCGCGATTGAGCGCACGTCAGTATTCAGGCAAATTTGGCCGGTACCGCACTGAAGAGCGCAGGGGTGATGCTATGCGGAGCGGGTCACATGGTTTGCTATCTCCTCGGCCGCCAGGTCGTCAGCGTTCCATGCCTGTAGCGATTGGATGCGGATGCCCGCTTCACGTGCGGGTACCTCTATCTGGGCAGGTATGTCATACAGTGTATTGATGCCGTCTGCCGGAAAGGTGGTGGGCAGCCAGTAGACCGATTTGCAGCCCGTTGCGACCAGGTGCGCAAATGCTTCGTCCACGCCGGGGCGGGCGCGGAGCCAACCTGTAGCTATCTTTTTCTCGCTCCAGCCTGTGCGCACCAGGGCCTCTATCACCCGGCCCTGGAAGCTGACTTCTTGCTCCTGCCGGGCGGCAGCCGAGGCGCTCGACGTGCCGTGCCCTCTACCTACCAGCAGTATGCCTATAGTGTCAGACTGCGAATCGTCTTGCGGAACTGCTTCAAGCATGCGGCGTACATATATCTGTGGCAGCAAGCTGGAGAGCCAGAAAGGGCCCACCTCCGTGATCCGCACGCCATAGCTCTCTGGACTTAGACCTTCCATTACTTCACCCGACATGACAGGATCGGGAGGGTCAGCCACCAGCACATGTACGATGACTACATGCTTAGCGCCCGATCCAATCGCCTGGGCTACCTCATAGGCTAGCTCGGGTGTATCGCTATAGAAGGCCGCTGTAACCCGATGATTAGAGTCAAGGCGTGCTTGCACCTTTTCAGCGAGGCGTAGCTGGTGGTTCCGGTAAGGGCTGGGGCCGGTTGCCGCGTACTTGCCTTTGAGGTCTCGCATATAGAAGGGGCGCAGGGGGATGGGAGGCACATCGCCACGGTCATCGGCAAGCTCCAATCGTCGTGCCGCGCTCTCAACTGAGTAATGCTCAGGCTCGCCACGGGTAAGCAAGATAACGGCTGTCCGGTGTCCTTGCCCTGTTTCTTCGGGCGGCGAGATCTGCGGCCGCCGCCGTGCCGGAGTGAGTACCGAGTGTGCCGTGAGGGTATAGCCCAGGGAGAAAGAGAGCACCAACAACACCAGCGCATTGGTGAGCCCAGAGGCAAGGTTGCGCATCAGCCCTGTCGAGCTGATAGCTCCTGCCAGGGCAAGCAAGAGCGCCAGCGCCAGCATTATAGAGAAGCTGGTCTGCTGCTTCCGGTCGGCCATCAGGGTGAGAGCAAGAAGGCCGCCGCTCGCTAACCCCATAAAGAGGACCAGCGCAATACTGATATTGAAATATAACGGCAAATCACCTCTCCATACCGAAGCTACGCCCCTCAGAATTGTGCCTATTATAGCATCTTCAGGGTTTGCGCAAATCAGGCACTGAACCAGAG
This sequence comes from Chloroflexota bacterium, assembly GCA_030945985.1. Classification (GTDB taxonomy): domain Bacteria; phylum Chloroflexota; class Chloroflexia; order QHBQ01; family JADMIH01; genus JADMIH01. Next base: position 12,253 of record JALYYZ010000045.1, on the reverse strand, counting down.
CGGCTCAAGCGCCGGCTAGTGCAACTTCATGAACCTTTGAGCTTTTAGGAGAAAAGCAACCAAATATGACCCGCAGGGTTATATTTGGTTGCTTTTGGAAAGGAGCGCTCTTTTCCCAAGAGGTCCATGAAGATGCTATAGCAGGTATATGCCATTCAGGTGCTCTTGTATGAACCTGCGGGCGCTGAGGGTTGTGATATAATCATGAGCATGAGTGCGGACATAAAATCTTCAGCCGCCAGGAGCGTCGAGGGTGTGCAGGGGCTACCCGTGGTCAACTACCGTTTGCCTATTGTGGCAACCCTGCTGGCGGCGTTAGTGCTACTCTTTACTATCGGTTTCATTACCCTTGTGGCTCTGGGCACGTCAATTACTCAAATTGGACGCTTCAATAGCGGCTCGTCTAACGCCTCAGCTACACAGCTCACGTTCTGTGGCATCGTGGGTCTGGTAGGTGTTGGTGCTACTCTTTATTTTCTCTTAGCTGTGGTCAAAGGTGTTCGTGACCTCACCACTCCACTCTTTTATACACGCGGCATCGTGGCCGACAAGAAGGTTATCGGCGGTAGGAAGACAGGGAATTGGCTCAGAGTAGAGGCACGTTACACGGGACCCAACCTGGAGGAAGCCCGTAGCGTGAACGACGAGGAGCGCGCCGTTTCGACAGACCGCTCGAAGATAGTGCAGCCGCGCTTCGGCTCAGTCTTGCAGGGTAGCTCTTACCTGCCGTCGGACAGAATATCAGGTTCGCAAGAGGGCATCCCAGCAGGCAGAGCACCTCGCAGGGGTGCTGATAAGCGAATGAGCGCTGCAGCCCATACGATGGCAGAGTCTGTAGCCTATGCAATGCAAGAGGAAGTGCAGAAAGGTCCTAAAGCCCCTCGCGTAACCTTCCGCATCGATCCTACCTCCTATGGTGTGCTCAACTCGGACGAGCCTGTGCTGGTAGCTCACTCACGCTACCTGGAGCACATCTTCTATGTGGCCCGCCTGAAAGATGGAGAGTGGGAGTCGTTCCGCAATAAGGCGCTTATCTAGTGCAACTTCATGAACCTTTTAGCTTTTGAGAGAAAAACAACCAAATATGACCCTGCGGGTCATATTTGGTTGTTTTTGGAAAGGAGCGCTCTTTTCCAAGAGGTGGCTGGAAGCCGCACCAGTCACTGTTCGGGACCACCGTCGTAACGGGAACAGACAAACCAGAACCCGGAGGGTCCTGATTTGTCTGTTCTCCAGGAGAGTAAGAGGTCGAGAGAGTTCATCGATCAATTTACCCCGGACTGCTTAGTTTCGCCAGCGCAGCCTCCACTCGCCTGATGCTCTCTTCTTTACCCACTATTTGCAGGCTCTCGAAGAGCGGCGGGGAGACGTTGCTGCCGGTGATCGCGACGCGGAGGATCATGAAGAGGTCGCCTGCTTTCACCCCTTTTTGCTCGGCCAGCGCGCGCATGGCGGCTTCCCAGGGCTCGTGCGTCCACGGCTCGGCCAGTGCCTCCAGTGCGCTCTTGATTCCTGTGAGGGCCTCTTTTGCCGTTTCAGGAGTACCCTTTCTGTATACAAGGGCAGTGGCTTCGTAATCAGGCGGTGGGCCGAATAGGTAGCCTGTCAACTCCATGAATTCGCCCAGGCGGGTGAGCCTGTCCTTTATCACAGGCAGTACGAGGCGGGCTCGCTCCATATCGACATCAGGAGGCAGGTAGGGGAGGAGGCGGCTGAAAAGTTCGTCGTCGGGGAGCATACGGATGTGCTTGCCGTTGATGCTGGTGAGCTTTACAAGGTCGAAGATCGGGCCGCCTGTTGTGACGCGCTCGAAAGTAAACTCGCGCTCCACGTCCTCGTACGAGAATATCTCAGCGCCCTCCTCGCCTTCGTTCGCCCTGGGCATCGACCAGCCCATGAGCGCCAGGAAGTTTAGCATGGCTTCGGGCAAGAAGCCTTGCTCGCGGTACCATTTGAGCGAGGTGTTGTTCTTGCGCTTCGATATCTTCGAGCGGTCAGAGTTGCGCAGCAGCGGGAAGTGGGCGAAGAGCGGCAGTTCCCAACCCAAGGCGTTATAGAGGATCACATGCTTGGGTGTGCTGCTGATCCACTCCTCGGCGCGCACCACATGGCTGATCTCCATGTGGTGATCGTCCACGACGACTGCGAGGTGATATGTGGGCAGGCCGTCCGATTTGAGGATGATCTGGTCGTCGATCAGGTGGTTCTCGAAGCTGATCTCGCCACGGATCAGGTCGTTGAAGGTGGTCGTGCCGCTGTCAGGGATGAGCATGCGCACCACGTAAGGCTTGCCTTCAGCCCGGTTGCGCGCTATCTCTTCGGGCGAGAGACGGTAGCAGAGCCTGTCGTACCTGGGCGGCTCTTTGCGCGCGGCCTGCTCAGCCCGCATGGCGTCGAGGCGCTCCCTCGTGCAGAAGCAGCGGTATGCGTGTTCCTCGCTGATCAACTGCCGGGCGTATTTCACATATAGCTCGCGCCGTTCCGTCTGCACGTATGGGCCGTAGTCGCCGCCCAAGCCGGGGCCTTCGTCGGGGGTGAGGCCCAGCCATTCGAGGCTGCTGATTATCTCCTGCACAGAGGTCTCGTTGTAGCGGGTCTGGTCGGTGTCTTCAATGCGCAGTATGAATTTGCCACCCCTGTGGTGGGCGAATGCGCGGTTGAAGAGCGACATATAGGCGGTGCCTACGTGCGGGTCGCCTGTGGGCGAGGGTGCTACCCTCAGACGCGGTGCCTTATCCATCTTCTTAATCTCCATTGCGGCTCTTCTCGTGTCCGCTAAATTTGCTGTAAATATATTTGTACGAGAAAGCTCCATTGTTGGCAAGGCGCTGCACAGCGGAACCCATTCTCGAATACACTTTTCGCAGTCTCGGCTTTCGATGCCTGGTTGCCTGGTATACCATTTCAACAGGTCGCAGGAACGCTAATGCCACGGGCTTTAGTCGTGGGCAGTTGTCACGTTTGCTAGTGTAGCTTCATGGAGCTTTTAGCTTTCGAAAGCAAAACAAACAAATCAAACCATGCGGGTTTTGATTTGTTTGTTTTTGGAAACAGGCACTCTTTCCCCAAGTGGTCCATGAAGCTGCACTAGATGTTGTTGGACATGATAGCGGACTTGCTACGCTATAGACTGGGTTGAGGAGAGACCAGGCAAGGCCAATAGTACTATTTTCTCCTCGGTTATAGCCAATATGGATACCCACGGCTATTGTGCTGTCACAAGACTTTCTCTACACTATGAATGATGCTCCCCTCTCTGATAGTTGCAGCGATACAGGCGCATCCTGACGTGTGGTTGGTTTCTGACCGGGTTATGAACACCAGTTAGTGTCTGTTTTCACGTAGTGCCTGTTTCGTATTTGTTGTAGGCTCTTGCAATTCGGTAGGGCTAGGGCGGCCCACTGGGCGTAACGTACCGATGTCTGAAAATATACTCTATGGAATGCTGCTATTGCTGGCGGCTGGAATATCGGGCGTATTGGCCTGTACAATCGGTCGGCGCGCCAGGAGTTCTCCCAGTGGTCCGCCTCTGGTAGTTCTCCTGCTCAGCCTTGTCTGGTGGAGTGGCATTTACGCCTTGCACTTTTTGCCCGTGCCTCGCCCTTTCCCTTTGTTCTGGGTTGAAGTGACCTTCTTTGGAGTGGTAACGCTGCCTGGGGCACTCCTGGCATTTGCTCTCAGCTTTTCGGGCCATGAGCGCCTGGTTTCTCGGCGCACTGTATGCCTGCTTTCTATCGAACCGCTGCTCACGCTGCTATACTTATGGACCGATCCGGGTGATGGCGTTTTCCTTATGGGTGCTACGGCTCCTACCGCCAACATGATACTCACAGGCGGCCTCATGTTCTGGGTGAACATTGTATATTCTTACGTGCTCATGCTGACTGCCATAGTTGTTCTGGTACGTCAGTTTCACCGCAGCCCATTATACCGGCGACAGGTAGGCATGGTATTGGCAGGCGTACTTATCTCATGGGTTATCAACCTGCTAAACCTGTCGCTGACCCCGGTAAAAGACCTCGACCTGACGTCAGTCTCCTTCACAATAGCCGGCCTCTTCCTGGCGTACAGTGTCTACCATTACCGGCTCCTCGACGTTTTGCCGGTCGCCCGGCATATACTAGTTGAGCAGATGGGCGATGGGGTGCTCGTCCTGGACGCCCAGAACCGCATAGTTGACGCCAACCCCTCTATGGGCCGTTTGTTCGGGGTGGACCACCGCCACCTGATCGGTGGCAAACCCGCACTGCTCCCGCCTCGTTGGTCGGATTTGGTGATGCGCTACAGAGGTGTCTACGAAGCGGAAGAGGAAGTCGTGATGGAGGGCGCGGACGGGCATAATCCTCTCTATATCGACCTGCGTCTGGTCCGACTACAGCGCCGCAATGGAACCACCACAGGACGCCTGTTAGTGGTACGCGACATCACCGATCGTAAATGTGCCGAGATGGCTCTGCAACAGGCGAACGAGCAGTTGAACAGGCAGGTTCAGGAGATCACCTCCTTGCAGGAGCAGTTGCGCGAGCAAGCTATACGCGACCCATTGACCGGCGCCTTCAACCGCCGTTATCTGGACGAGACGCTACAGCGTGAGCTGGCCCAAACGGCACGTGCAAATGAACCTCTGAGCCTTGTGTTGCTCGATGTCGACGGCTTTAAGCTGGTGAACGATACTTTCGGTCACGCGGCGGGCGACCAGGTGCTAAAGGAGCTAGCCGGCCTCCTTATCTCCAGCGTGCGTACGGGGGATGTTGTTAGCCGCTACGGGGGCGAAGAGTTCATAGTGGTCCTGCCCGGCGTAACCACAGCGCAAGCAGAGCAGCGGGCTGAGCGCTGGCGAGCGGCATTTGAAAGCTTGCAGGTGGTGCATGGCAGCGCAGTTGTAGGTGCGACGCTCTCCGCAGGCGTCGCGGCTTTCCCCACCCACGGACTCACACAACAAGACCTTTTCCATGCTGCGGACTATGCCCTCTACAACGCCAAGCACGACGGGCGCAACCGCGTGATGGTCTACGAGATGCCGGAGCAAGAAGTAGCTAGTCTCCTTGTCTCCGGTTAGATGTACATCAAGCATCCTCCGTGGTGAGCAGGCGTGCAGCTCCCACCGACGGAGTCGCATCCGGCTTACGCGACGAATATGGCCAGCGCTACACACTCGACTTTCTGCTGATATGGTGCGGTGGACAGACAACAGTACGCAGTAATTGGATAGTTCGGCGTGGTGAGGACTTCCCGCGATTGGTGACTTCCTATATTCTATGAAAAGTCAATGAGGGTACCCGTATGAGGAGTGAGATTCACCCGTTTGATATTGTAGCTCTGGTCGAAGACTTGCCGGAGCACGGCTTGAGTAGAGGTCAAGTGGGCACAGTGGTGGAGCTATTGCCACCTGATGCGTGCGAGGTAGAGTTCTCTGACAATGAGGGACGAACCTACGCCGAGATGGCGTTACGTGGCGAGCAATTGATGGTGCTCCACTACCACCCGGAAAAGGTGGCCTGATGTTTAGTCATATGATACCCTGAGCGATCTGCCGGACCGTCTAGCTCGTTATCTTCCCTCACCAGGAGAAAGTGAGCAGAGGCTTGAAGATCTGCCCGACTAGCTCTTCTTCCCCAGCCAATCAGCCACATCCGCCGGCAGATTGGCTGTTGGGCCTCGCTTTATGGTGCAGTGGGGGAGGGAGTTGAGGAATAGCTCACCGTAGCGCTTGGAGCTTACCCTGCGGTCAAGTACAACTACAACTCCACGGTCGTTGCGGCTCCTGATGAGGCGGCCAAAGCCCTGCTTGAACTTCAGTATGGCCTGGGGGACAGAGTATTGCAGGAAGGGGTCCTCAAAGCCTTCTGCGCGAGCGGCGAAAATCGGGTCGCTGGGCACCGAGAAGGGGAGCTTGGCGATTACCAATACGGAGAGGGCCTCGCCCACCACGTCTATACCCTCCCAGAAGGAGGATGTGCCTAACAGCACCGTGCGTGGGTTGTTCTTGAAGCGCTCCAGTAGCTGCTTGCGCGAGCCGTCTATGTTGTGCCCCAGCACCATAATGCCCGCTTCTTCGAGCGGCCTCTGGATGGCCCTGTAGGTGGCCCGCACCGCGCTGTGTGAGGTGAAGAGAACGAGCGCACGTCCCTGTGAGGCTTTACATAACTCTATGATGGATAACTCGATGTGGCGCTGATAGCCTTGCGCGCCCGGCTCGGGAACATCGGTGGGCAGATAGATTAGGGCCGATTTCTGGTAGTCGAAAGGTGATGATAGCTGCAAATCTTTGCCCGAGTTGACGCCCAGGCGCTCGCGTATATAGGAGAAATCGTTGTCGGTGGAGAGCGTGGCCGAGGTGAGCACTACGCTCCGCTTTTTGGAGAAGAGATGGCGGTCGAGCAGGTCGCCCACATGCAGAGGAGCGCAACGTAGGGCAACGTCCCCACCTTTGATCCGTGCCTCCAGCCAGTAGACGGCCGCTTCGTCGGGGTTGGTGGCCGCTGCATTGGCGTCGGTGCGCAGCTTATGCAGAGTAGTGAGAAGGTTGCGCAACTCTATCAGCAGCTCGGCGTAGGTGGGTATGTCCTCTCCCTGCCGTGGCATAGCGTCCCAATCGACATCGCCAAAGAGGGTGCTGATGCGTGCCAGGCCGTCTTCTATTCGCTTCAATTGTAGGCCCAGGTTGTCCCACACAATCTCCACCTGCCCCCACGAGGGGTGGCGGCGCACCTCTACAGTCACGCGCTGGCGGAGGTCGTAAACGTTTTGCTCGTCCTGGTAAACGTCCATCACCGAATTGAGCGCACCGAAAAGCTCGGATGCCGAGGCACGGGCACGATCTATGGTGGGGCGCAGATCTTCAATTATCTTGTCGGTGCTTACGAGCAGGTTGCGAGTAGCCCCCGCCTCAACTCTCTGGCCCCCTTTAGCCTTGAGGCCCTTCTCTATCTCGCTAGACAGTACCGCGCGCAACGAAGCCAGGAAGTCGAGCGAGTCCCCTTTGGCGCTGCCTGATGCGCTGAGGTCATCGAGCAGTTTCATAACCAGGGTGCGGTCTACTTTGAAGCCCAGCGCGTCGGTGGCCTCCTCTTCCAGGTTGTGGGCTTCATCTATGATGAGGTGATTGTAGTCGGGCAGGATGCCGCCGCCCATGGCGAGGTCGCTGAGGAGCAGGGAGTGGTTGACCACGATAATATTGGCGGCATAGGCCCTTCGACGGGCGCGATCATAGAAGCAGAGGCCCCGCTGGCGTACGCGGCACTCATATGTGGGGCAGCCTTCTTCGCTCACCTTCAGGTGGTCCCAAACGCCGTTTTCGTCGTTGAGCAGAAGTAGCTCGTTCCGGTCGCCGGAGGCGGTCTGGGGCAGCCAGATAAGCACCTTCACCATCACGCGCAACTGCTCTACTTGAGAGGGGGCATTGCGCCGGAAGAGGTACCAGCGGCGCAGGCATATATAGTTGCCTTTGCCCTTCAGCAGTGCGGAGTGGAAGCTTGAGCTCCCGTTATCCGTCCCAGGCGCGCTCTCCCGTTTCCGACCTTTGGCTGTGGACTTTTCCTCAACAGCGGTATGCGGTGACACCTGCTCTCTCAGCACCTGCTCCAGAATAGGCAGGTCCTTGCTGAAGAGTTGGTCTTGCAGGTTGATAGTATTGGTGGAGATAACCACCTGCTCCCCTGTGCGCATCGAATAGAGCACAGCGGGTAGCAGGTAACCCAGGCTTTTGCCCGTGCCTGTGCCAGCCTCCACGATCAGGTGGTGCCCTTTGTTGAACGCCGTAGCCACTGCCTTCGACATCTCAAGCTGCTGAGGGCGGTACTCGTAGCCCGGAAAGACGCGCTGCATGGCTCCACCCGGCTTGAGGATAGACTCTAGCTCCTGGCCGCTTACAGGTTGCGAGCCTTCGTAGCCGTGCGCTTCGGGCGCGTATTGCTGCTGCTCGTCGGGCTGCAACAGGCCCAGGTCGATCTGGGCGTCAGAGAGCCCTTTGGCGGCTAGCGTGTCGCGTATGGAGGAGCCGATAGCGGTCGAGAAAGCGTTGCGCGACTTCTCGTACTCAACCTCGCGGAAGAGGTGTCGCAGTGGCCAATCGCTCCTCGTGGTGGCCTGCCCGATTTCGCTGAGCACCTCCAAAGGCATCTCTTCGATCCGCTCGCGCAGGGCAAGGAATACTCGCATCGTCAACTCGGCGTCTGCTGTGGCCCTATGCGAGCGGCCCTCATCGTCCTCAACGCCCAGTTTCTTGGCTATGGCGCGCAGGTTATAGACCGCAGCTTCGGGCACCAGGAGGGTGGCAAGCTCAAAGGTGTCCCATGAGATGTTCTTAAGCTTCACCCCGGCACGGGCGAGCATGGCGAGGTCGAGCTCCACCGACTGGCCTATAATGGGCAGGTCGCCCACGAAACGTGTGAAGGCGGCAGCCACCTGGTTCAGGTGGGGCGCGCGGGCTACGTCGCTGCTGCGGATGCCGGTAAGCTGGCTCACCTTGTAGGGCACGGGTTGGGAGGGGCGCACAAGGCTCTCCCATCGCTCTATAGGTCGGCCGTCACCGAACTTCACAGCCCCAATTTCGATTATCTCGTCGCGCTCCGGGTTCATGCCGGTAGCTTCGAGGTCAAGCGCGATATAAGTCTTGGCCAGGGTAAAATGCCTTTCTAAGCAGCCGGGTCATTATGTAGGCTGCGCCGCGCTAATTCTACACGATAGGCGGGCGCGGTGCAAAGTAATTCACCTGGTGATTACCTGCATCCTGGACGTTGGCGGCGTGCTACCCGTCATTAGCTTTGACTGATGCCGGTGAGGCTTCTGCGTGCGCCGCTCAACTAGTGCAGCTTCATGACCTCTTGGGGAAAGGGCGTTTCTTTCCAGGAACAAACAGGTGAAAACCCGCAGGGTCATATTTGTTTGTTTTACTCTCAAAAGCTAAGAGGTCCATGAAGTTGCACTAGCGATGAAATCGACCGACAAACTTGCCTCTATAGGTGCGGTGATCGGCAAAGCGATGGGTAATTTGGAGAGCGGCACGGGCACAATCCCGGCGATGGTAAGCCTCAAGTAGGCTTGCCCTTGCGTGCAGCTTCAGAGCTAAACAAAAGAAGAAGCCAGCATCCTCTACAGAGGATGCTGGCTTCTTCTTTAATCACCCCCTCCGGTTGAAGAAGTACTATGGAAGAGCCGCCAGGAAGCTTTCGACAGCCTGGTTGAACTCATCCGGCGCTTCCATCATCGGCAGGTGACCTGCTTTATCGATAGGCACATGCGTAGCTTGTGGGATCCTCTTGCGCATCAGCTCGGCATCGCCGGCCGGTATGATGGCGTCCTCTGTGCCGCTGATGATCAAGGTGGGCACTGTGATGCTCTTGAGGTCTGGTGTCGCATCAGGGCGGGTGGCCATGGCGACGAGAGCATGCTTGATACCTTCTTTGCTTTGTCGCATTATGGCGTCATGCACCCTGTCACGCACTTCAGGGTGGCGCTCCAGGGTAGCAGGGGCAAGCAGTCTGGAGAGCATGGCGTCTGCTACCGCCTGTGCGCCTTCGATCTCCACCCTTGTCACCAGTTTGTACCGCCCCTCTCTGCCCTCCTCACTATCCGGCCCCGGACGGGTGCTGATAAGGATCAACCCACGCAGCATCTCGGGATGCAGGCGGGCGAGCGCAAGCGCTATATAGCCTGCCATCGAGTGCCCACCCAGCACGATCTTGCGCCGGCGATGAGCCTTTATCCAGCGGGCTACAGCTTCGGCGTACATATCTATCGTCGCAGGGCTCTCATTGGGCAGTGGTTGCGACGTGCCGAAGCCCGGCAGGTCTATGGTAAAGATGTGGCCGGATTTCGCTAGCGCCTCCGTCTGCCCGTGCCAAATGGCATGATCAAACGGGAAGCCGTGCAATAGGAGCACGGCGTGCCCGTAACCATTTTCTGTGTAGTTTATCTTCAGTTGCTGCATCGAGTTTGTCTTCCGTTCTTGCCCACGATGGACATACATAGCTCTACCTGTGTAACGAGAGTAACATCCGTAAGGCAGGTAGCACCTTACGTCTTTTCTCAACTGTTGCGGCATCGATCTCATCTGGCCCATATCTACAATGCGTGGTGTGGACCCTATAACAAGGTTACATCTCGTCTTTTTGTCATGGCATATTTTCAAAAACGGACGTTGCGACCACTGAGCCCCAAATCGTCCTGGCAACGCATGCTCTCACGCACGCTTGTCCGTTACCAGCAAGAGCCATAACCTGGTGCAGCTTCATGGACGTTTTAGCTTTTGAAAGAGAGACAATAAATCAAAACACTCAGTGTTCTAATTTGTTGCATGGAAAGAAACGCTCCTTCCCAAAGAGGTTAAGGTTTCCTCCGCTCCGCCCCGGTGCCTTTAGGGACGCTTGAAGAGGCATTAGCTAAAAGAGAATTTGCAAACACGCCCTAGTGTTCCTGGGTGCCTTGTGTTAGAATCGTATTGTACAATAGATGAGGTTGCCATGAAGGTCACAGTGAAGCTATTTGCAATTTTCAGAGAGGCGGCGGGAGCCGCCGAAGCGCCGCTTGAAGTGCAGGAAGGTACCACTGCGAGCGATGTTTGGGATGAGCTTACGGAAAAGTACCCGCGTCTGCGGCCATACACTCGCTCGGCGGCCTTTGCCATAAACGGCCGCCACGTACACCCCGGCGCGCCACTCTGCGAGGGCGACGTTGTGGCTTTCCTGCCGCCCGTCAGCGGAGGTTGACTTTGGCCCAACCGCTCCACAATGAAGGCGCGAGCGGGGTCGCGCTCGATGCCGGACACTGCCTGTTTGATGTAACATCGGAACCCCTGTCGGTAGACGATCTCGTGCAGAAGGTGCTTACTAATGGCGACGGCGCTGTGGTCACCTTCGTGGGCACAGTGCGCGACAACAACATAGGCAGGCGCGTGTTAGCTCTTGAGTATGAAGCCTATGCCGGCATGGCCGAGGACGAGATGGGCCGGATCGGGGCTGAGATGGTAGAGAGGTGGGGCCTGCACGGCATCGCCATGAGGCATCGCACGGGCAGGCTCGTAGTGGGCGAAATCAGTGTGGTGATTGCTGCCTCCTCCGCGCACCGCCGCGAAGCGTTCGAGGCGTGCAGTGAGGCCCTCGACTTGCTAAAGGAGCGGGTGCCAGTTTGGAAAAAGGAACATTTCGAGGGCGGCGAAGAGTGGGTCGGCATGGGCGCCGGGTAGTAACTGTCAGGATTAGATGTGATCAGAAGCGCGACCGAGGGGTGCATACCTACGTCAAAAGAAGCAAAAGTAGTATCTGTTCAGGATCAGATGTACCCAGAAGCTCGGGCAGTGCCGAGCATCTCTCATGTGCCATTCGGGTTATTTAGTCCGGGTACGTTAGTCTAATACTATGAATGTTATGAATCAGGTTGTCACAGACAAGTTCAATAGGCCCCTGCGCGATCTACGCATCTCGGTCACCGACAGGTGCAATTTTCGTTGCACCTACTGCATGCCCAAAGAGGTCTTTGGGCGCGACTTTCAGTTTCTCCCATCGGGGCAGTTGTTGACTTTCGAGGAGATCACCCGCCTTGCGCGGATCTTCATCGATAACGGTGTGGAGAAGATACGCCTCACAGGGGGTGAGCCCCTCGTGCGTCGTGACCTCGAACGGCTCGTGGAGATGCTTACCCGCCTTGATGGCCTTAAGGACCTCACACTCACCACCAACGGTTCCCTTCTCGCTCGTAAGGCTAAATCGCTGCACGACGCCGGTTTGCGGCGCGTGACGGTCAGCCTCGATTCGCTGGACAATAATGTGTTCAAAGCGATGAACGATGTAGACTTCCCTGTGGAGCGCGTGTTGGAGGGGATCGAAGCAGCCAAAGAGGCGGGGCTGCTGCCTATCAAGGTGAACATGGTGGTCAAGCGGGGCATGAACGAATCGAGCGTGGGCCAGATGGCCGGTTACTTTCATGGCACGGGCATTATTCTACGCTTTATCGAGTTCATGGACGTTGGCGTCACCAACGGTTGGCGGCTGGATGATGTTGTCACCGCGTCCGAGATCGTGAGCATGGTGGACGCGGTGCTGCCGGTCGAGCCTGTGGACGCCAATTATCCTGGCGAGGTGGCGCGCAGGTACAGGTACAGGGATGGTGGTGGCGAGATCGGGGTGATAAGCTCGGTAACCCAGCCTTTCTGCGGCAATTGCACCCGTGCGCGCCTCTCGTCCGAGGGGCTGCTCTATACCTGCCTCTTCGGCAGCGCGGGCGTTGATCTGCGCGCCATGCTGCGTGGCGACAA
>JALYYZ010000105.1 GCA_030945985.1 Chloroflexota bacterium | reverse complement strand
CGTCTCGCTTGAGGCCCCGGTAGGTGATGAGGGAGACGAGAACCAGCTCCACAACTTCATCAGTGATACCGAGTCTCCAACTCCTGAAGAGGAAGCTGGTCACGGATTGCTCAAAGACCAACTTGAGACCACACTGCAGCAGGTGCTGACAGCGCGCGAGAAGATAGTGCTTCAAATGCGCTTTGGGCTCGGCGACGGGCACCAGTATCCACTGGAGAAGGTGGGCGAAATGCTTGGCGTGACGCGTGAGCGTGTGCGGCAGATAGAAGCCGAGGCGTTGCGTAAACTGCGCGAACCAAAGCTTACTGAGAGGTTCAGAGACTACCTGTAAGATATATGTCCTGCCGGTATAGTTGCTCCCGGTATACTTGTTCATTGAGCCTATCTTAGCCAATCACCGAGAGACGCGCCCCTGGTGGATGTCGTCTCTCTGTTTTTAGCGGCAGCACTTACGGTTTCTTCACCTACACTCCCTGTTATGCACGCAGGTGCTTGCCTCAGCCTATCTGGCGGCGTATCATGCTTTGGGCGTGATTGTCGTCTCGCTATAACACCGAAGGGTTGAGAACGTTGTAATGTTGTGTACTCTATTGCTTAGCTACGGCTCGCACCGAGGCAACGGTGCATACGTATATTGATTGACACCCCGGTGGGTAGTTGGTACACTTCCATGTTAGGTTAATTTCTTCACAAACTTTTATAGGAACCTCATGACACGAATCTTAGATACCATTAACGACCCGTCAGACGTGAGAAACTTGAATCTCGAGCAGCTTGAGAAACTAGCTGACGAGGTCCGGCACGAGATTATTGATACGATCGGCCTGGTTGGTGGACACTACGCCTCGAACCTTGGCACTGTTGAGCTCACTGTGGCGTTGCACAAAGTCTTCAGGTCGCCACAGGATAAGATAGTATGGGACGTGGGTCACCAGGCATACCCTCACAAATTGCTTACTGGTAGGCGCGACCGCTTCAATACTATCAGGCAATACGGCGGTTTGAGCGGCTTTCTCTCCAGAGAGGAGAGCGTTCATGATGCCTTTGGCGCGGGCCATGCCTCTACTTCTATTTCAGCCGCCTTCGGTATGGCTGTGGCACGAGATCTAAAGGGTGAGGATAACAGCGTAATCGCTGTGATAGGAGATGGCTCACTTACAGGCGGCATGGCTTATGAGGCGCTGAACAATGCCGGCGACTCGGGCCATAAGTTCATCGTGATACTAAACGACAACGAGATGTCGATTGCGCCAAATGTTGGCGCAATGTCGAAATACCTGTACGGTGTTCGCACCGACCCACGTTACAACAAAGCCAAAGAAGGGATGGAGCGCGCCCTCAACAGAATGCCTTTTGGCGAGAAGATCGTCGACCTGGGCAAGCACTTCAAAGACTCAGTAAAAGAGTTTGTTGTGCCCACCATGATTTGGGAGGAGCTAGGCTTCGTCTACCTCGGCCCAGTTGATGGCCATAATGTGGGCCACCTGGTGAGCGTTCTAGAGGCGGCCAAGCAGTGCGAGCGCCCTGTATTTGTCCATGTGCTTACGGTCAAGGGCAAAGGACACGACGTTGCGGAAGAGGATTCGGTAAAGTGGCATGCGGTCTCCCCACCAGGCAAGCCCGGCGCTCCCAAACCTACCGCGCCTAGGTTCCAGGACGTATTCGCTCAGGCCCTTATCAAGATCGCCAGACGTGATGAGCGGGTGGTAGCTATTACTGCGGCTATGCCTGATGGCACATCGCTGAACAAGTTCGCCGAGATCTTCCCGGACCGCTGCTTCGATGTCGGCATTGCCGAACAGCACGCCGTTACCTTTGCTGCCGGTATGGCCACCCAGGGTATCAAGCCGGTCTGTGCCATCTACTCGACTTTCATGCAGCGCGCTTATGACCAGGTGATTCATGACGTCTGCATCCAGAACCTACCCGTAGTCTTCGCCATGGACCGTGCCGGCGTGGTCGGCGACGATGGACGCACGCACCAGGGCGCGTTCGACATTTCTTTCCTCAGGCCCATACCAAATCTCGTGTTGATGGCCCCGAAAGATGAAAATGAACTGCAACATATGGTCTACACCTCTGTCCAGCATGATGGCCCCATCGCTTTCCGTTACCCACGCGGTAACGGCTATGGCGTACACATGGACGAGGAGTTGCACACCATTCCGATAGGTAAGGCAGAGGTGCTACGCACCGGGCGCGATGTGGCCCTGGTTGCATACGGCAACCCTGTGAACGCGGCTCTCGCGGCGGCTGAACTACTGCACAAGGATGGTATCGAGTGTAGCGTAATCAATGCGCGCTTCGCGAAGCCGATCGATACTGAACTGCTACGCAGCGTTGCAGCCAACTTTAGCCGCGTGCTGACGCTGGAAGAAGGATCGTTGTCGGGCGGGTTCGGCGATGCCGTGCTGGAGTTTCTGCATGGCGATGACAACCTCTCGCAACCCGAAGTACACTGCGTTGGTCTTCCTGATGAGTTCGTGGACCACGGACCCCAGGCCATGTGGCGTGATCGTTTCAACCTCTCAGCCGAAGGCATAGTACGCGAAGTGCAGAAGCACTACCCTGATCTCTATATAGAGCGGCGCAAAGTAACCGCGGGTGTAAGAGAAAAGTAAAAGCTCGACCGGCAAATAGAACGTGATGCGTAAATAGCTACGGCCCGCATCACGTTTTATTTTCTACATTGAGGTGGCACCTATGGAACCTAATATTCTACATATAGGCGCAGGTTACAAGAAGGTCGTCGGTGCTACCACCCTCGACATTAATCCGCGCGTGCGTCCTGATGTAGTGTGGGACCTGAACAATCGCCCCTATCCTTTCCCCGACGACACCTTCGACGTCATAGTCTGTGAGCATGTGCTCGAGCACCTGCAAGATGTGATCAGCGTTATGGAGGAGTTGCATCGCATTCTCAAGCCGCGTGGGCGGGCGTGGGTACGTGTGCCTCACTTCAGCAGCCTGAACTTCAACACCGATCCTACACATGTGCATGCCTTCTCGTCGCGTAGCTTTGACTACATGTGCGTTGGCACTGAGCTTTCACATTACGAGTACTCTGTAGTGCGCTTCAGGAAGCTCGTCTGCAAGATGACGATGCGGCCCATTACCCCTTTCAACCGCCTGCTGATGAGCTTGACCAACCGCTACCTCAACTTTTATGAGGAGCACCTGGCCTATATAGTTCCTGGACAGGAATTGCTCTTTGTCCTCGAGGCCGTGAAGGCGTAAGGCGCCTGGAGCATACACGAATTGCCATGTCTGTAGAGAGTCGCAAGGCTGATCACATACGCATCTGCCTTGAGGATGATGTGGCGGGGCAAGGTGTCACTTCAGGCCTGGAGCGGTATCACTTCGTCCATCGGGCTCTACCTGAGATAAACCTACAGGATGTCGATACCTCACTTGAACTGTGGGGTAGGTCTCTGCGAGTGCCCTTGCTGGTCTCCTCCATGACAGGGGGAGCCGAGCGCGCCCAGGAGATAAATCTCAACCTGGCGACTGCGGCCCAGGAACTTGGGCTCGCCATGGGCGTTGGCTCGCAGCGCGCAGCATTGCAGGATCCCCGCCTGGAACTCACATACAAGGTACGCTCTGTCGCGCCGGACATCGCGCTGTTTGCTAATCTTGGCGCAGTGCAGCTTAACTATGGCTACGGAGTTGACGACTGCCAGCGGGCGGTGGAGATGGTCGAGGCTGACGCCTTGATCTTGCATCTGAACTCGCTCCAGGAGGCGGTGCAACCGGGTGGGAACACGAATTTTGTGGGTCTGGCGAGCCGTATTGGTGAGGTATGCCGCTCTGTCGGCGTGCCTGTAATCGCCAAGGAAGTTGGCTGGGGCATCTCTGCGGAGGTGGCGCGGATGCTCTGGGAGGCAGGCGTCTCGGCCATAGATGTGGCCGGTGCGGGTGGCACCTCGTGGAGCCAGGTTGAGAGCCGCCGCATAAAGAACGAGAAGGGGCAGTTAGTAGCCGAAGCTTTTGCCGGCTGGGGCATACCGACCGCTGAGAGCCTGCTGGCGGTCATCTCAAGCGGCATACCGGACGGTAGCGCCGTCTTCGCCAGTGGAGGTATACGCAACGGTGTTGACGCCGCTAAAGTGCTTGCCTTAGGGGCCACCTTTGCAGGGCTGGCGAAACCCTTTCTCAAGGCGGCCGCCATATCGGCGGAGGCTGCCGTCGACCTGGGTGAGGTGCTGCGAGACCAGCTCAGAATAACGATGTTCGCTATAGGCGCGGCAAACCTGGACGCTCTGGTGGGTACGCCCTACCTGGTGGAGAGAAACTGATATGGGTGTGGTCGGGCTGGATCATGTACAGGTAGCGGCACCTCGTACAGACGATACAGAGAGGATCGCGCGCGACTTTTATGGGGGCCTGCTTGGGCTTGCGGAGATGCCCAAGCCTGCGGCGTTGCAGAAGAAAGGCGGCGTGTGGTTCTCCCTGGGCAGAGGTGAGCTACACGTCGGAATAGAGGAACCTTTTGCGCCCGCCCTCAGAGCCCATCCAGCCCTGGAGGTCCAGGACCTTGCTGAGTTACGGAAGTCGCTTGAGGCGCAAGGAGTAAAGACCGCAGAAGCTGAAGTGATACCAGGTGTGCAACGCTTCTACGTCTCAGATCCCTTTGGCAACCGCATCGAGCTAATGGAGAAGCGATAATGCAGGATCCGGCTAAGCCCGAAGCTGCCAGGCTAGGATGGCAGTTGCTCGAGACCTCCTTCCCGCTACAGACTAAATGGCTAAAGGTGCGGCGTGACCTTCTCAGGCTGCCGAATGGGCATGGGATTGAGTATACCTATATTAGCGGTAGTGGCGCTGTTGTTGTTGTGCCTGTTACTTCTTCTGGCGAAATGCTGCTAATCAGGCAGTACAGGTATACTGTTGACGCCTGGTGTCTGGAGGTGCCCGCAGGTGGGATGCACGACAAGGGAGGAGCAACGCCTGAGGAGGTAGCACGCCAGGAACTATGTGAAGAGACGGGCGCGACTTGCGAGCGGCTTGAGTATCTGTCCTTTTTCTATCCCTCGAATGGCAGCAGCTCGTCCAAGATGCACCTTTTCCTTGCCCTGGGAGTACAGATCAGCCATGAGCCTGAGCGCGACGAAACGGAGGTTATCGAGGTATGCCCACTGCCTGTTCGTGAGGTGCTGGACATGGCTCGTGGCGGGCACATACATGATGGTGTGAGTGCCCTGGCCATTCTACTTTGTGAGGCGCGGCTCCGCGAAGAAGGTCTGCTCGGCTGATATTCTCTCGGTAACATGGCTCACTCAGCAATATTAGTTTGAAGGCCGGTCACATGTCGCAAATTTTGCCCTTACTTGTAGATGGCGCAAAGCCGCTAGGCATCTCTCTAAATGATGCTCAATTGGCGCAGTTTCAGCTTTATTACGAAACTCTGGTTGACTGGAACAGCCGCATGAATCTGACGGCGATCACCGGCTACGACGACGTGCAAAGTAGGCATTTTCTCGACAGCTTGCTGGTCGGCTCCGCGCTTCTCGAAGAAATGCGAGTGGGCGGCGCTACCAGGTTAGTTGCCCCGCCGCATGGGCTCTGGCTGGTTGACATCGGTACGGGGGCAGGTTTCCCAGGGCTGCCGTTGAAGATACTCTGGCCTCAACTCCAGGTAACTCTGGTCGATTCCACCGGCAAGAAAACAACTTTCTTGCAGGAGGTGGTAAGACTGCTGAACCTTCAGAAAGTAGGAGTGCTGACGGCACGGGCAGAGGATATGGGCCAGGAGAAGGTATACCGCCAGCACTTCGACGTGGCTACCGCGAGGGCGGTATCTTCGCTTTCGGTGTTGTGCGAGTACCTTTTGCCACTGCTGAGGGTCGGTGGGTTGATGTTGGCTCCCAAGAAGGGAGACATCAGGCAAGAGTTGAGGGACGCTCGCAAGGCTGCCGCAGTGCTGGGCGGTGACGAGCCGAGGTTGCACAGTTTTATCCTGCCCGGCTCTGAGGAAGAGCGCTACGTGGTGTCGGTGCGCAAGATAAAGCCCACTCCGCCAGCCTATCCGCGCAGGGTGGGGCTGGCTAAGGCACGACCTATAGGTAGTGAGTGAGCATGTAGCTCATGCTGAGATTTACGTGGGTGGCGTTGAGCTCGTGCTAGTAGGTCTATGGACCCACCAGCCCTTCTTTAGATTACCGGGTACGAGATAGGAGAAGAACAAACAATGTGAACCCGCAGGGTCCACATTGTTTGTTCCCAGCCCCCTCTGCAAGTGTGAGAGCATAGTCCAGCAGCTACAGCGCGCCTTGACGAAGGTTGGGCCTCACGCCTTATCAGCCTCCACGACCTCAATGAGGCGCGAAGCAGCATATATGCGGTTACGCTGACGCCCGGTGATCTCCGTGAGGATTCGTTCAGCGATAAGCTTATCTATATTGCTCTGTGCGGCACGTGGAGTTACCCTCAACAGGTTGGTTGCACTTGCAAGAGTGACTATCGGATAGGCGAATAGCTCGTCCATCAACTTTAGTGCTAGGGGCGAAGAGCGTGCAGACTGTAGGTGGTCTCGATAGGAGCGCCATAGTTCAAGGATTTGACTTGATCGCTTGATCGCGTCCCGCGACTGCTGTGCCACCCCGTCCATGAAGAAACCTATCCACTCTACCCAGCGGCCTTCCTGACTTACAGTGAGCAGCAACTCGTAATAGTCTCTGCGGTGACGTTCAAAGTAGGTGCTGAGGTAGAGCAGGGGCTGCGGGAGTAGTCCCTCGGCGCATAGGAGCAGTGTAATTAGGAGCCGACCTATGCGCCCATTGCCGTCCAGGAATGGATGGCTTCAAATTGGTAATGGATGAGTGCCATACGCACAAGAGGTGGCAATGGCGATGGTGTATGTAGATATTTCTCCAGTTCGCCCAGCGCTTCTTTCATTTCGACCTCGGGCGGCGGTACGTATGCAGCACTCGCGAGGGTGCAACCGGGCGAACCTATCCAATTTTGCGAGCACCGGAACTCTCCGGGCGTTAGATGTTCGCCTCGCACACCCGACATGAGGTGCGCGTGCATCTCTCTTATGAGGCGCAGACTGATAGGAAGTTCCGCCAAGCGTTTGAGACCGTGTTCCAGGGCATCGACATAGTTGGCAACTTCTCGCACATATGCATTCTTGGATCAGATACACCTGATGCCTCGAAGAGGAAGAGGTCAGAAAGCGAAGCTTGGGTGCCCTCGATGCGACTAGAAAGCACAGCCTCACGGCGTATGAAAGGGCCAATTAGCAGGTGAGGGTTGGGGAGAGTACGAGCGATACCCGCCAGCTCGCTGAGCGCCCTGTCCGCCTCTGAGATTCGGCGCGTCAGGTCCCAGGAAGCCTCGATGTCAGGAGGTAGCGGGTTCGGCAGGAAAGCCCAATATCCCTGTGGGGTCTTGCGCACCTGACCTGGCGCATGGCTTGTGAAGCTGTCGGGTTGCAAGCTATTATACTCCGGTACAATTACGGCCTGAGTTATTATACTTTTCGACCTTTGCATATAATAGCATGAATAGCGCGTTCGTGGAATGTTGTTTGCTCGACGTGACGTAGTTGGTTATTCGCTAAAAATGCCATATTCGCTGTACAGCGAATATAGACACTTTCTAGGGCAAACCCTGACGTCATTCTTGCGGCACCACGCATAGTACCTCACCAGGCTTGCGGGCATATACATGGGAGGATTGTGGCTATATGTTCTGTACAGAGGAAAGGCGCATAGAGATCGTGGGCAGTAGACCACTGGCACCTGCACTCACATTTACATAGCGTGTAGCCGTATATCGACTAAATTGATCCGTTCTCTGGTTAAGGGCCTGTGAAAGACTCTTTGTTGAGCTTCACCTTGACGATGATGTGAGCGGCTTTATGACCCACTTGCCATGTCACATGGTTTTGACGCCTTGACTGCTAATAATATTGCTCTATCCATAGCGACTCTGCGCCGGGTCGGCATCGCGCAGGCGGAAAACGTCCAATATCCTTTCTTCACCCACCAGCGCGGTGCGGAGGCCTTCGAAGATCTGGTCCTGTAGTACATCGTAGTCGAAGTCGACCAGGGCGGCGTTTTCGTGAGCCCTTTGAAGGCATTGTGGGTAGAGGGGCACCGGGAAGCCGTTGATGGCGTCCGCGAGCAGGTAGCCGATGATCTTCTGGGCGTCTGCCAGTTGCGAGAGGAATATATCGACTGGCCAGATAGGGTCGCGTGGGCGGGCGCCGAACTTTACGAAGAACATCTTGCCGCCGACGTACTTGTTGATCGCGCCCGGTGGGTGTATGTTGTCGTCGCCACGTGCGTAGTCCGCCGAGACGTAGACCCTTTCCTCAATCTCACGGTCTATCTCCACAAAGGCAGGATAGTCGGTGGCAAGCACTCCTTCAAGGGCCATGGCCAGGGCGTAGCGGGTGAGCACTTTGCTCTTCTTGGCAAGGCCCACAATGTAGAGCTTCCGACCCTGCCGTGCTTGTTTGCTAATCGCTTCTTCGAGCCCTGCTCGGTAGCGCGTAAATAGCTCCCCCGCAAAGACCTTGCTACGGAGCAGTCCATCAAAGACGATCAATGTGTCGGTCGCAAAGTCCTTTGTGCGTACAACGCGGAAGAGCACGGCCCACTCAATGAGCTCTCTATAGGCTTGAACCCATGTGGGGCTAGCCGCGCCTCCAGTGCCGGCAGGCCGGATCATCTGACTTAGTTGGGGCAACGTGGAGACACCCAGGTAGCTCATCATATCACCCAGGGCGGTATGCTCCGCGAACTGCCTGGCAGCGAGTTGAGCGATGTTCGTGCTGGGGGTTATAACCTCCAGGCAATATTCGTTGTTGCTCGAGTCGACCACCCGGACGATTTGCACAAGGAATGGGTCGAAGCGAAGTTGGCTGTTCCCACCGTCGGTGCCTACCAGCGACACTGCTGTAGTGGTACGGGGTAGGATGCGCTGGGTCCTGTTTTTGAGTGGCCGTATCTCCTCACGTAGCCTGTCGAGGATAGAGCGGTCGTCGATCATACGGGAGGTTATCTCTTTGCTCAGCTTTTTGTATGTGTCTGCACTGGTTATCATTTGGTTACCCTTCGGGCGTGCAGAGTTTCTTTGACTATTCTTCGCGCGTATAGGGTCCCCTTAGAATCGTCAGAAGTAGGAAGCCTGTACATTTCCCACTTTGTACTCTGTGGGCCGAGAACATTGTTGAGCACGCTGCGCACCAGTTGATGCTTGCTCTCGTATGGCGATTCTATGCCTCTCAATGTGGTCACCTCCTCTAAAGTGCGGATAATATCGAACCACCGGACACCTTCCTCGCCGGCAAGCTGCTCCTGTAGATAGTTATTCGATAGGAAGGTGCGCCGGCACAGTTCGTCAAAGGTTGCCCTTGGGTCGAATGTGCCATCATTTGTAATCCCGTTCTCTCCATCAGCTATGAGAACCCTGGCGAGGTCACCTGTGTACGTCTCGGCAAGAACCTGCCTGAGCGCATCTGCCTTTCGCCTGTATCTTTCGATGAGATCTAGGGCAAATGTTTGCGCGGCTTCCGTGCAATCTTCCGGGTCACGAGCTTTGTATAGCTCCTCAAAAGAGAGCACACGCAAGGAAACCGGGTATGGTTTGCCATCGACCGAGCTCCAGAAGACCCCGTGGCCTGGTATTGGCTCGTTGAGGAGGACGCTCAGAATGTCCTGGCTGAAGTGTGCGTTGGCTCGTTGCACATGGCTGAGGTCGTGGGCCGAGAGGAGGTGGAAGATGAACCAGTTGTCACCCTGGCTGAGTATCTCGTCAGGTATGCTCCCCGGCTGCTGCGTGACGAGCACCGCGCCCAGGTCGTACTTGCGCCCTTCCTTTACCCAGGCTATATACGGCTCTGCCGCGCTGCTGTTCTCCTTGAGTACGCTCTGTGCCTCTTCTATGACCGCGATGGTGGGGATGGTCCGCGATTCTGCTGCGGTAAACTCCTGCTGGTTGTGGTCGAATATTTTTCGCAGGATCAAGCCTGAGAGGATAAGAGCAGTGCCGCCACGCAACTGGGAGAGATCGAACACGCAGAGCTTACCCTCGGACAGGGCGTCGAGAAGCATCTTCATTACGACGCTGCTGCTATCGTGCAAGGTGCTGACTATCGTGGTCATGTTGGAGCGGGCCGCTATGGCTTCTACTTCTTGCTGGCCTTTCGCTTCAAGTCCCATGATCTTAGAGATTTCCGCGAGGCTTGCCTCAAACTTCTGCTTGCTGATCAGGTCCACGAGATCACGCCATCTCTCTCGACTTAGCTGCGCAAGCTTACGGACGTTCTGTTGCTCCTGTCTGTCAGGGTTGACGGCTATGGCGATCACGTCGGCAGGGCGCAGATCACGAATGTCCAGGCGGATGCCGCCAGCGATAAATGACCTGTAAAATGCGTTCGGAGCCTTTCTCGATGTGAACACAACCACTTT
The DNA here is from genome assembly GCA_030945985.1 of Chloroflexota bacterium. Classification (GTDB taxonomy): domain Bacteria; phylum Chloroflexota; class Chloroflexia; order QHBQ01; family JADMIH01; genus JADMIH01. The sequence continues at coordinate 6,625 of JALYYZ010000105.1, read as the reverse complement.
GTCTTCAAGCTCGGGAACGTCACAGAGGCCAGGTCGGCCTTTGTCGTCCGGCCAAAAATATTCCCCGTCAGGGTCGAAGATTATCGTGCCCACCGGCACTTGCCTTCCGCCGCGCTTCTCTACGGTCGGAGTGGTTGCGTAAAGCCGGCTGAAGAGGAGCTTGTTGAGGTTTGATTTGCCGAAGCCTGCTCGCGCAAATATAAAGGAGCGCCGCGAGACCAGGCTCCTGATATCGAATTTGGTGAGCACTTCCGGGGCCAGTTGCTGCATCCACGACTCGCTCTTGACCAGGCTGCTGCCCTGCGCGTAGACGTACTCGCCCAGGGCGAAGTGGCCGATCGGCACGCCGCTGATGTTGTGCCCTGCAATCTCTTGCAGAACCTCGTCCGAGGGTAGGGCAACAGGGCTCCCGACGTGGGGGAGTCGCCGCTGGGAGGCTACAAAGGAGAGCTTGCCCTTTGTGCGGCGCAGCACGCCGAGTACCCTTATGTTTACACGATACTTGAGGTATTGCTCGCGCAGATCATCAGGCACCTCGCGGCCTTCCCTGACGGCGCGCAGGTTGAACTCCTCTCCAACTTCCTGTGACAGCTTGCCTTCCGATGAGAATGAGGCGATTCGGCCAAGCACAGCCTCGTCGGGGGTCTCAAGTTGCACCAGCAGAAACTGTCCATGCATGGGTATGCGCTGGAACTCGGGCCGGTATGGCAGGACCAGGTTGGCGTGGAACTCCAGTCCACCTTCCTGAAAGCCGCGAAAGACGCCTACGATCTTTTCCTGCGGGAAGAGTGCTAGTGATGTCAAAATTATACCCCTATGAGCGACTACCGGTTACCGGTCGCTCTTGATCTCGTTGTTCCTCAGCAAGGTAGCGAAGTGAGATGTCCGCGTATGGGTAGGAACATGAGGTTGTGATACTTGCCGAGCGTGAAACCCTGTTGCGCCCACTGCAAATGAGCCGGCGACATACGGAAACCCCTCAACTGATATAGTTGTGCTCGTCCTAAGTGATAAAGATTATAATGTTAGGAGACAGCAGTACCCTCCCGACCGGATTATACAACAGTTTGTGTTTTTCAACCTTCCAGCAGCGCAATAACCTGGATTACATCAGGAGTGCATCTATGATCGGTTTTCCTTATATAAGTAAGTCAAAGCGGAAGCATCTGCCTGCTGCCCTGGCGCTGCTTCTTTCTTCAACCCTGTTCTTGGGTATGGCATCTCTTCCATCCGCCTCGGCGGCCCCGGTCACCAGCCTGCCACAGGTGCCCGCAGGCTTCACGGTACAGGTCTTTGCCACCGGGTTGAATGTACCTCGCTTCCTCTCGTTCTCTCCTGAAGGCGACCTCTATGCCGCAGATATGGGTTCCGGCACTGTTGCTGTGCTGCCCGACCGCAACCACGACGGCGTGGCCGACTCTGTTGTCTCCTTTGCTTCGGGCTTTGCTTCGCCAAACAACGTGGCCTTCCACGGCGGCTCTGTTTACGTGGGTGAGTTGGGGAGGATCTGGAAGCTTTCCGACACCAACGGAGACCTTGTGGCCGACACCCGGTCGGTGGTGGTCGACAACCTGCCGTCGGACGGCAGACACCGTACCAAGACGGTAGAGTTCGGCCCAGACGGCAAGCTCTACATCAACGTAGGCTCCTACAGCGACGATGCTCCCGAGGGGGCTTCCAGGGCTACCATCTGGCAGTATAATGCTGATGGCACAAGTGGGAAGGTCTTCTCCTCGGGCCTGCGCAACACTGTTGGCTTCGGTTGGGACCCTGTGGGCGGCGCTATGTGGGGTGTGGACAACGGGGCCGACGACCTGGGGCGCAACTTGCCGCCTGACGAGCTGAACCTGCTTGTCAAAGGGGGCAACTACGGCTTTCCCTACTGCACGGGGAACAGGCAGCCCAACCCGAAGGTTCCCGGCGGCAATTGTGCGAACACCATTGCTCCCACGGTTACCTTTCCTGCCCACGCTGCGCCTCTCGGTATGGCATTTTACAACGCCTCTTCTTTTCCACAGGCATACTGGGGTGGGCTCTTCGTGGCTCAGCACAGCATCCAGTACGCCGAGGCCCGTGCGATCGTATTTGTGCCCTTCAAGAACGGCAAGCCCTCGGGTGCTCCGCAGACCTTCAGCTCTACCGGAGTAAGCTGGCTCGGACTGGCCGTTGACCCCTATGATGGCTCTCTCTTTGCCTCCCAGGATAAGACAGGCACTATATACAAGATCAGCGCTGTCTCTCCCGCACCCGCGCCGAGTGACCTATCCGGCCCGGCTCCCACGGCAGTGCCCGGCAAGCCCGCGCCCCAGCCTGCTTTTGTGCTGCCTGGCGTGAGCCGCTGCTTCAGCGAGACAGGTAAGTGTTTACGGGGCGATTTCCTGAACTACTGGTTCACGCACGGCGGCCTGACGCAATTTGGCCTGCCTGTCACCGGCGAGCTGACCGAGAAGTTGGCTGACGGCAAGAGCTACACTGTGCAATATACCGAGCGGGCGCGCCTCGAATACCACCCTGAGAACAAGGGCAAGGAGTCGGAGGTATTGCTGGGCCGTTTAGGGGCCGACCTCGCGGGGCCGCGTGCCGGGGAGGAGCCTTTCAAGAGCGTGCCGGCTTGCGGCAGTTGCAACCTCCTCTACTTCAAGCAGACTGGACACTCGATTGGCGCGGAGTTGCAGACTTACTGGCAAGAGAACGGCGGCATCCCCGTCTTCGGCTACCCTCTCTCCGAAGCCTTCCAGGAGCGCAGCCCTACCGACGGCAAGACTTACCTGGTGCAATATTTCGAGCGCAACAGGCTAGAGTACCACCCTGAGAACAAAGGCACACCGTATGAAGTGCTGCTCGGCCTGCTTGGTGTGCAGAACTACCAGAGCAGGTATGGCACGCGGCCCTGAGCCTTTTCTTGAAGAACAAACAACCGAAACCCAGAGGGTTTCGGTTGTTTGTTCTTCTCTTATTCTACAATTCCAGCTACTCGGCAGCGCCTCCCAGGTAGGTGCGCGCTACCTGCTTGTTGTTGAGCAGGCTCGCGCCGGTGCCTTGCAGCACTATCTGCCCCCTGTCGAGCACGTAGGCGTAGTCTGCGATTTGCAGCGCCTTGTGCGAGTTCTGCTCGACCAGCAGGATGGTGCGCCCCTCCGCTCTGAGTTCGTTGATTATCTTGAATATCTCCTTGACCAGCAGGGGCGCGAGGCCCATTGATGGCTCATCCAGCAGGAGCAGCCGCGGCTTGAGCAGGAGCGCGCGGGCGATAGCAAGCATCTGCTGCTCCCCACCTGACAGATCGCCTGCCATGCCCTCTCGACGCTGCCCAAGTATGAGGAACCTGCCGTACATCTCCTCCACACCGGCATTGTCTATGCGCCCGTTGCCCCCGGACGCTGCTCCCAGTTCTAGGTTCTCGCGTACGCTCATGCGCGCCAGGATAGCGCGACCTTCGGGCACCTGGGCCACGCCCGAGGCAACTATGGTGTGTGGCGGGCGTCCGCCTATCTCCCTGCCTTCCAGCTTTATGGAGCCTCGGCTGGGCTTCATCAGGCCGGATATGGCGCTCAGGATGGTGGTCTTGCCCGCGCCGTTGGCCCCAATGAGCGCCACAACCTGCCCCTTCTCGACGTTGAAGGAGACGCCCTTGACCGCTTCTATTTGGCCGTAGCGTACGGCGAGATCGGTTACTTGCAACATACAAATTACCCGTTGGGAGGCTGAGTTCCATCTTTCATTTTGAGCAACGCCAATGCCAGATTGCTAGCATAACCTATGAGCGCTACACGTCCGTCATACAAGGCCTCTATTGCGTCATGTGCGGAAACCCACTTGATGCGGAACTCCTCCAGGTCATCACTGTCAGGTTGGGCCACCTGCGTAGCGTTATAGGCTATGAAGAAGTGGCCCGTGCCCACGTGGCGGTTGGCATCAACCACAAAGGAGCCCAGAGCCTGCCAATTATCGCTAGTGTAGCCGGTCTCCTCCAGTAACTCCCCTTTAACTGTTGTCAGAGGTTCCTCGTTTTGTTCGAGATACCCGCCGGGTACTTGCCAGCTTGAGCGCCCTAGCCCGTGTTTGTAACCGTCCATAATCATGATCTTACCCAGGTCGTTAAGGACAACTGCGTTCACGTAGTCTCGCGCATGCACAATAGGCCAATCATTTATTAGCCGACCGTCAGGGAGCCTGACCCGCTGTAACTCTACCGTGAGAAACGGCCCTTCTACTATGGTGCTGCTGCCTTCGACTTTCCACTCTTCTGACATGGCTCCTCCTCTATTTCTACTCTGATGTGCCGGGTTGTACCTCCACTACTGCCTGGTTGCTGCTATTTCGGTAGTCGTGCCTTTGGCTATCAAGTTGCCGAAGTTGAGCACACCTAAACGGTTGCACAGGCTCATCACCAGTCTCGCATCAGCGCCACAACTTGCCCCTTCTCGACTCGGTCTCCAGATTCAATACAGTAGGCGCCCGCCCATGCTGTCTTTCCAATAATGCTTGTGCGAGCCGAACCTGCCGGCATAGAGGTATTGCCCTTATGACACATGTGGGAATAGGTGCGGCTCTCTCATATCAAGGTAGTTCGCCATCAGCCAGAAGAGCAGGCTCAATCCGGCTAATGCAACAATCATTACACGTACAGCTATTGCTTGCCAGTGGCGACCGCCGGCCAGCACACCATTCTTGTCTTGCGCCCTGTTACGGGTGCCAAAAGCCGCTAGAGCTACACCCGCACATATACATACAGCAGGGAGGACCAACAGCAAAGGGCGTATTGGTGCTGCCGTCAGAACGCTGGCTATCATCAACCCTAAACCTACCAGGAGCCAGACTACTACTGTCCAGCGAAACCGTTCTGCCTCTGCCTGCGTGTGGTCAAGGGTTCTTTCTTCAGCTTGCTTCGTAGTGCTATTCCCATCGGAAGTGTGGTCCAGGCTTCCCTCTTTGGCATGCGGCCGGCCTCTGCCAAAGATCCTACTCAGGCCCACGGGCACCAGCAGTAGTGGCCATACCTCGTAGTCTGCAAGTACCCCATGATAGAGCACCAGGCGTACTGCGGCAACCACCGCACCTGGATCGCCCAGCTTGCTCAGAGTATCTGATAGCTTGCTGATGCTGCCGGGGCCGGTGGCTCCAGCTTGTCCAAAGGTGCCCACATAATGCGAGTAATATAACCCGAAGGCCAGTATCGCTGAGCAGATGACCGCCGCAGACATGAGTAGCACCGCCTTGTAGCTGCCGCGCCCGGTAGAGCGCTTCAATAGTAGGAAGGCCAGCAACGTGCCACCGATGACCCCGATGGACCAGATCAGCACGCCTGGGTGCGAGAGCATCAGCACGAAACACAATATTACCAGTCCAGACCAAACTAGAGGGCGGGTTATGCGATCATACTGTGTCAGTATATAAGTTAGCGTTAGTCCAAGCAGCATCATGCCGAAGAGGTTCGCTTCGTGAGCCCACCAGATTACCAACAAGTTGATCGGCGTGGCAACATAAAGAGCCGAAGCGAGCAGGGCTGCGCCAGAGTACATGGCTACATATCGCTTACAGAGATAATAAACAATAAAGATCTGGCTCATAGAGAAGAGCACAGGCGCCAGCAATACTACAAAATAATCGCTTCTAAACAGGACGGTGAATGGTAACAACACGATGTACATTGCCGGTGGGTAGAATGCCTGGCCGATGCCTGCTACAATGTAGTTCTGGAAGAAGATAGTGCCCTCCTGCACTTCCTGAAGACGGTGCAGATGGAAGACAAAGTCGTGTGGTTGGCTCTGCGGAAAGAGCAGGCCGGAGAACCCGACGAACAAGCCGGCGGTGAAGAGCGCGAATAGCCTTCTTTCTTCTCCGCCGGCCTGCGAAAAAGCAGGCAGACCTCCCCGACGGTAGAGCCAACTTACCAGCGGCCGCGCCAACAGCAGGCAGGCTAACGTTAGGACCGACGCCAGCAAGAGGCCAGGCTGATAGAAGGTGATCACAGGTCGTGCGAAAGCATAGACAAAAGCGAACATCACAAGCGCGGCAAATGTGCCGGCAAGGCGTTGCAGGGGTGCGACCCCCAATAGCCACAGGCAGAGCAAACAGCATATCACACTACCTACAGTGTAGATAAGCTGCGTAAGAGGTGGGAAGATTAGACTGGCGTTGCCCGCCGGTTCCACCTTTATAGAGAGCATGATCACACCGATCTCGCGGGGATCACCTTTAGGCGTAAATGGAGGCGTGCTCAGCACCATTTCCAGGTTGCCCGTCGTTCTGCTAACCAGTTCGGGCGGGACGACTGCCTCGAAGTCGCCAGGGTGATTATGGACATCCCACACAGCCAACAGCGCACCGCGAGAGTGTAGCTCTACCTTCTTGTCAGGGTGCGGGTCCTGTCCATCGGTAGCCATTTTCATAACTACTCTCAATGGCTGCCTGCCCGCTCCTTCAACAAGGATTGTGCCCTCCCCCGCAGTGAGCCGGTAGCGAAAAAGGTCGTTCTTCTCCTCATCGTAGAAGCCTGATGGCAGGAATAGTTGCTGGAAGCTGTTATTCATGTCGATCAGGTAGCCCTGCCTGGCCTGATATGAGGCCGTCACCAGCAGGCAGGAGGCTGCTGCCACGAGCAGTAGCGCTAGTGGCAGCAGCC